>NZ_JAMZIK010000052.1 GCF_024178315.1 Siccirubricoccus soli
CCCGCAGGCGGAAGCGCCAGGTCAGGCCGTCCTCCTCCCAGGCCTCGACCATCTGCGGCTGCGGGCGCAGATTGCCGTCCAACCCGAAGAGCTGATCATAGATCATCAGCGAGTGGTGGCGCGTGATGTAGGCGGTGGTGAAGACCGGGTCGAGCACGGTCAGATCCGCCTGCGGCACGTATTTCAACACCCGCGCCCCGGCGGGCTGGGCGAAGGCAGGGGCTGCCAGGGGGATGGCGGCAGCGGCGGAGGCGGTGAGGAATTGACGTCGCAGCATGGGGATTCCCTTCCGGCGGGGCCGCGGGCGACCGGCGTTGTTGGGTGGAGACATGCGGCGGAAGCCGGCGCAAGGCAAGCCCGTCGCGCCGCGACCGGAACAGGGGGCCTCGCCTGATCCTCGCCTATGCCTGCCTCGCCGGATCCATGGCCCTGGTCGGCGCCAATGTCGGCGTGGGCAAGCTGCTGGCGGAGGCGCTGCCGATTCCGCTCATCGCCTGCCTGCGCTGCCTGCTGGCCTGCGCCGTGCTCCTCCCCCTCGCCTGGGCGCTGGAGGGGCGGGTGCGGCCGGGGCGCGGCGCGCTGGGCAACCTGGCGCTGCAAGCGCTGTTCGGCACCGCGCTCTACAATGCCGGGCTGCTGGCCGGGCTGCGCCTGACCACGGGCGCTGGAGGGCGGGCTGGTGCTGGCGACCATGCCGGCCGTGGTGGCGCTGGGCAGCGCGCTCTGGCTGCGGGAAGGCCTGCGCCCGCGGCAATGGGCGGCGGTGGCGCTGGCCGCCGGCGGCATGGCGCTGATGACGCTGGCGCGGTTGGGGGGCACGGCCGGGGACGGCGGCCATGCGCTGGGCAATCTGCTGGTCTTCGGCGGGGTGCTGGGGGAAGCCGCCTATGTCCTGCTCGCCAAACGGCTGGGCGCGGCGCTGCCGGTGGTGACGGCCAGCTTCTGGATGCAGGCCTTCAGCGCCCTGCTGCTGCTGCCCGTCTCGCTCCCCGGAATCGGCGCCGTCGCCGCCCTGGCGGAGCCGCACCTGGCCGGGCTGCTGGTCTTCCACAGCCTGACGGCCAGCGTGCTCTGCCTGCTGCTCTGGTATGCCGGGCTGCGGCGCGTGCCGGCGGGGGTGGCCGGGATGTTCACCATGTTCCTGCCCGCCGCCGCGGCCGCCACCGCGGTGCTGGCGCTGGGCGAGGCGGTGACGCTCTTCCATCTTCTCGGCTTCGGCGTGATGGGGGCGAGCCTGCTGCTGGCCACCTGGCGGAGCCGGGCATGACGGAGCAGGCATGAGGACCTGGCACGCCTGCACCGGCGCCGAATTGCTGGCCGAGGACCCGGCCGTGACCGCCGGCCGCCTCGCCTCCGCCCAGCAGCTCCGCGGCTTCCCCGGCTCGGCGGATCAGGAGCTCGCCTGGCGCGCGCAGATCGCCGCGCTGCGGCGGGCGGTGGCGGCGCTCGGCGGCGAGGCCTGGACCATCGCCCTGGAGTACGAGTTGCTGCGGCTGGAGAAGCGCATCGACGCGGTGGTGCTGACCGACCGCGCCATCCTCTGCCTGGAGTTCAAGACCGCGCCGCCCAGCCCGGCAGCGCTGGCCGAGGCCGAGGATTACGCGCTGGATCTGCGGGACTTCCATGCCGGCAGCCGGCGCCATGCCATCGTGCCGCTGCTGGTCGCGGGCCAGGGCGGCTTCCGGCCGCCGGAGCAGCCCTGGCTGCTGCCGACCCACCCGACCGCGCCGCTGCCCTGCGGCCCTGGCGCGCTGGACCAGGCCATCGCCTGGGTCCAGCGCAGCCTGCCGCCGCCGGCCACGCCCCTGGACGGCGCGGCCTGGCTCGCCGCGCCCTATCGCCCGGTGCCCAGCATCGTCGAGGCGGCGACCATGCTCTATGCCCGGCATGGCGTGGCGGAGATCGCCGCCGCCCGGGCCGATGCGCCGAGCCTGACGCGCACCGCCGCCGCCATCGCCCGGCAGATCGCCCGGGCGAAGGCAGAGGGCGCGAAGCTCGTGGTCTTCGTCACCGGCATCCCGGGCGCCGGCAAGACGCTGTGCGGGCTGAACGCCGTCTTCGGCCCCGCGCGGCAGGAGGGCGCGGCCTTTCTCACCGGCAATGTCCCGTTGGTCGCCGTGCTGCGCGAGGCCCTGGTGCGGGACGCGGTGACGCGCGACGAGGCCGGCCGCGCCGAAGCCGAGCGCCGCACCCGTGCCGCGCTGCAGAACGTGCATCGCTTCCTGGAGGATGGCGCCACCGCGCCCGGCCGTCCGCCGCCCGAACGGCTGATCATCTTCGATGAGGCGCAGCGCGCCTGGGACGAGGCCAAGGCCCGACTTGGCACGCAGAACAAGCGCTCCCGCCTCACCATGAGCGAGCCGGCTCATACGCTGGAGATCATGGGCCGGCACCAGGGCTGGGCGGTTGTGGTCGCGCTGATCGGCAATGGGCAGGAGATCAATACCGGCGAGGCCGGTCTGCGGGAATGGGGCCGGGTGATCGCCGCCAACCGGGCTTGGCGCGCCGTCGCCGCGCCCCGCGCGCTGGCGGCGGCGGACCCGGTGCAGCGCTTGGCGGATGGCCCGGCCCCCTGGCTGGACATCGAGGCGGATCTCGACCTCACCCTGCCCATGCGCAGCCTGCGGGAGGCGGCCGGCGCCGAATGGGTCGCGGCGTTGCTGGAGGGCGATGCGGCCTCGGCGCAACGCATCGCCGCCACGGCGCCAGGGCTGCCCTACTACCTGACGCGCGATCTGGGCGCGCTGCGCGCCGCGCTGCGGCAGCTGGCGCGCGGCAACCGGCGCGCCGGCCTGGTGCGTGCCGCCGGCGCCCGTCGCCTCCGTGCGGAAGGCCTCGCCGCCGAGGTCGCCAGCCGCGAGGTGGCGGATTGGTTCCTGCGGCGCTGGCCGGATGTCCGCGCTTCGGACGCGCTGGAGGCGGCGGCGACGGAATATGCCTGCCAGGGGCTGGAGCTGGATGTGGTCGGGCTGGCCTGGGGTGGCGATTTCATCCGCCAGGGCGGCGCCTGGCTCGCGCGTGCCTTCATCGGCCATCGCTGGCAGGCGGCGCCGCGCGACTTCGCCTTCATCCGCAACACCTACCGGGTGCTGCTGACGCGCGCACGCTACGAAACCATCATCTGGGTACCGCCGGGCTCCGCGGCCACGGAGCCCTTCCATGACCGGACCCGTCCTGCGGCGGAAATGGACGCCATCGCCACCCATCTCCTCGCCTGCGGCGCCATGCCGCTGGCAAGTCTGCCGGCGACGCCGGCGCCCGTCGTCGCCCCAGACCTTCTGGCGCCGCTGCGCCAATCCTGACGCAGCCAGGGCCTGCTGCGGCATCATTGCAGCGGGCCTTGCTCCTCACCGCCCGCCCCGGTGTCCCGATTTCAGAGTCCGTGAGACTTCGGGATCGAGGCACTGGGCTTTGGTTGTCGTGGCCTGCTTGCTCGCCCCGTTCGTGGGAGATCCGGAGAACAGAGCGGTCAGGCCACCGGCGTGCGTCAACTCAGGGCGTCAGCACCTGGCTGATGCCGTGGATGACGCCGTTGGTCGCCATGATGTCCGGCGCCACGATCGCCGCTGGCGGCACCACGTTCAGCCCGCCCGCGCCGAAGGTCGCGGCCTGCCGCTCCGGCGCCGGATTGGCCAGGGCGATCGTCCCGCCCTGCGAGGCGATGCGCAGCATGCCCCCCGAATAGGTCTTATATTGATGGTCGCCGGTGAGCTGGGCCGAGGTGAGCACCACGCCGGGAATCACGTGATAGCCGATCAGGGAGCGCAGCCGCACAAGGTCCGGCGTGCCGCTGGCCACGCCGCCGCCGGCGCTGCCGCCGGCCCCGCCCGGGTTCAGCAGGTCGTTGAGCATGGAGGCGTTGGCCTGGTTGAAGGCGTCGTTGGTCGGGGCGAAGACCGTTACGGCATTGGCGGAGCGGAACTGGTCCACGGCACCGCCGCGGCTCGCCAGCTCGACGAAGCTGCTGAAGCGCGGGTCGCCCGCCATGGTGTCGATGACGTTGCGCCCCTGCGCCCGCACCGCGGGGGCCGCAAGCCCGATGAGGCCGAGGCCGGCGCCGAAAGCGAGAGCCTGGCGTTTGCTGAAGCGTTGCATGGTTGACCCTTTCCTGGCATTCTGAGAGGCGGGGCCACCTAGCCTCGCCCGGCACCGTTGCAACGCCAGCTGAGAGCGGCAGTTCGCCACTGTAGCGCTTGCGGTCGCGTTGCCCTGTCGCGCGATCCTGTCGCAGTGCGGGCGGATCGCCTTTACCTTGCCGGCCATGGCTGCCCCCTGCCCTGCGCCGCTTCGCCGGCCTCCTGCCCTTTCGTTGCGGCCGCCGCTGGTGGTTCCCGGCTCGAAAGCCCGGGCGGCGTGCCGTGCTAGCCGATGCTTGATGCCGGCGGGCGCCGGTTCCGGCGTTGCGGCTGGATGCTCAAGCGCGTGCGGTTGATGGCCGCCTCCCTCCTTTCCCTTTTCCCGATCCGGCCGGGTGCCGCCGCCCGGCCCTGGAGCGCCGCCGCGGACGGGGCCCGATGACGGACCGCGCCCGGGCGGATCTCCGCCGCCGCGGCTTTCGTGGGCTGCGCGTGGTGGGCGACGTGCATGGCGAGGCCGCGGCCTTCGGCCATGCGGTGGAGGGCGCGGCGGCGCTCGGCCTCTTCCTGCTGCAGCTCGGCGACCTGACCGACTACGGGCCGGACAGCCCGGGCGTGCTGCGGCTGATGTTCGGGCTGCTGGATGCCGGCCGCGGTCGCTTCCTGCTCGGCAACCATGACCACAAGCTGCGTCGGGCGCTGCTCGGGCAGCGGGTGAAGGTGCCGGCGGAGGGGCTGGGGCGGACCCTGGAACAGCTCGCCGCCGCCCCGGATGGGGAGGCGCTGGCGGCGCGGGCGGTGCTGGCGATCGCCGAGGCGCCGGCCTGGCTGCGCCTCGACCGCTGGCTCTTCGTGCATGGCGGCTGGCATCCGGCGATGCTGGGGCAGCCGCCCCCGGCCCGGGCCGGGGCGGTGAAGCCGGACCCGCTGCTCTCCCGCGCGCTGTTCGGCCAGGTGACCGGGCGGATGCTGGCGGGTGGCTATCCGGAGCGGCTGCATGGCTGGGTGGACCAGATCCCCGCCGGCTTCACCCTGTATTGCGGGCATGAGCGGCGTTCCACCGATGGCCGGCCGCATGAGATGGAGGGGGCGGCAGGCGGCCGGGCGGTGTTCCTCGATACCGGCGCCGGCAAGGGCGGGCATCTGAGCTGGGTCGACCTCCCCTTCCCGGCGGCGTGACCCAGCCGCCCGTGCCGCGGGACAGGGAGGCGATCATGCCCGGCCTGGAGCGCCTGACCTTCCAGGCCGGGTATCGCGCGCCCGGGACCCGCAGCCTGGCGTATCGCCGGCGGCTATCAGTCCCGCCTGATGATGAAGCCGTTCGCCACCCGCTCCATGCCGAGCTTCGGGTACCAGGTCATCGGCTTCGGGGCGGAGAGCAGCAGCAGCATGCTCTCCGGCCCGACGATGCGCTTCACCTCGGCGATCAGCGCCCGCCCCAGCCCCCTGCCCTGCGCCGCAGGATCGACGCAGAGGTCGGAAAGGTAGGTGGCATAGGAGAAGTCCGTCAGGCAGCGGGCGACGCCCATCAGCCGCCCCGCCGCATCCCGGCCGGTGACCACCAGGTTGGCATGGGCCAGCATGCGCGCCATGCGCGGCGCGTCCTCGACCGGCCGGCCGAGGCCGGAGGTGCGGACCACGGCGATGAACTCCTCCACCGCCAGCCGCCCTTCTTCCCGCGCGAAGCGATAGCCCGGGGGCGGCACGGCCAACGCCGCCCAGGCGGCATGGCCGAGGAGCGGCGGCGGGTCGGCGTCTGTCGGCATGGGCGTTTCCTCCCGGAGGATGGTCAGGCCGGAGGCATCGCCCGGCCTCACGGCAGGCGCAACAGGCAACAGGTCGGGGACGCCACCCCTACCCGGCCAGCCGGCACGCCAGCAGGGCCAGCGCCTCGGAGTTGCGGCCGAGCGTCATGTGACAGCCGGCGACCTCGAAGCTCGCCCCCGCCTCCGGCGCCAGGCAGCTTTCCGGCATCACGATGCCGTCCTGGCGCGTCCAGATGGCGGTGACGGGCATCGCCAGGGGCCGGGTCAGCGCAGCGGGCTCCAGCCCGGCGGCAAAGCGGGGCAGCAGCGGGCGGAAGAGCGCGGCGCGAGCGGGCTCGCCGTCGGCAGGAGCACCGGGCTGCCGAGGGTGGCGAGATGGGCAATGCAGTCCGGGACGGCCTGGGCCGTCAGCCGCGCCAGCAGGCCGCCGAGGCTGTAGCCGAGCAGCAGGACGAGGCCCGACGCCGCCAGCGCCTCCACCCGCCGCCGCAGCCCGGCAGGCAGCGCCGGGGTTGGCCCCCATTCACCCCAAGCCGCCAGCCGAAAGCGCGGAAACCGCAGGCGGCGAGGAAGCGGCGAAGCGGCGAAGCGGGGCGGTGAAGGCATCGCCGGTGAGGAAGGCGGGCACCACCAGCACCACCCTCCCCTGGCCGGCGGGCAGGCTCGCCGGATCCGGCAGCGCCAGACGCCAGCAGGCGAGGGCCCTGACCTCCCTGGCCCGGCCGCGCCAGGGCGCCGCCGGGGCCG
>NZ_JAMZIK010000053.1 GCF_024178315.1 Siccirubricoccus soli
AAGGCATCGCCGGTGAGGAAGGCGGGCACCACCAGCACCACCCTCCCCTGGCCGGCGGGCAGGCTCGCCGGATCCGGCAGCGCCAGACGCCAGCAGGCGAGGGCCCTGACCTCCCTGGCCCGGCCGCGCCAGGGCGCCGCCGGGGCCGGGCGGAAGATGGCCGCGATCCACCCTCTCCGGCCGGTCCTCCCGCCGCGCCCTCAGGCCCAGAGCTTCGGGTTCAGCAGCAGCTCCGCCATCTTCGTGCTGATCGCCGCCAGCAGCTTGGCGCCCTTCTCGGCGCTTGCCACCCGCGCGTCGCCCACCACGCCGCTCGGCGAGATGGTCTTGAAGCTGCGGCGCATGGCGAGGCCGGGGGGCTGGCCCTCGACGCGGGTGGACATGGGGCCGAAGGCTTCCGCCAGCCGCTCCATCCGCACGCTTTCGGGGCGGAGATGCATGATCATGCTGGTCTCCGCCTCGCAGGCATGCATCAGCCCGCCCTGGCGCTCCAGCAGCGGGCCGATCACCTCCGGCACCACATGCCAATAGGTGCCGCCGGCGACCTTCACGCC
>NZ_JAMZIK010000054.1 GCF_024178315.1 Siccirubricoccus soli
GCTCCATCCGCACGCTTTCGGGGCGGAGATGCATGATCATGCTGGTCTCCGCCTCGCAGGCATGCATCAGCCCGCCCTGGCGCTCCAGCAGCGGGCCGATCACCTCCGGCACCACATGCCAATAGGTGCCGCCGGCGACCTTCACGCCGAACTCCACCGAGAATTCGGTGGCCGCGACCGCCACCGCCTCGGCATTGCCGCCATGGCCGTTCAGCAGCATCACCCGCCTGAAGCCGTGCCGCACGGCGGAGCGGGTGATGCCGCGCAGCACGCCGGCGAAGCTGGCATAGTCCAGGGTGACGGTGCCGCCGAAATCCATGTGGTGCTCGGCGAGGCCGGACCAGACGCAGGGGGTCACAACCACGGGCCGGCCGGCGGCGGCGATGCGCTCGGCCGTGGCATGGGCGACGCCGGTGCCGAGGATGATGTCCACGCCGGTCGCCAGATGCGGCCCGTGCTGCTCCAGCGAGGCGACGGGGATGATGACGAGGGCGTCCTCCGCCGCGCGGGCCCGCAGCTCCTCGGCGGTCAGCCGCATCCATTCATAGTCGTAGGCCATGGCAATCTCTCCTTCGCTGCCGCATTGCGGCAGGGGATGGGCGGGCTGTCCAGGCCTGGCGGGGGCTCCGGCAGGGGGCGCTGCCCCCTGCACCCCCGGACCCCGGTATGAGTTGGCCAGTTCAACCGACGGGTCCAAACTCCGACCGGGGTCCGGGGCCAGGTCCTGGCCCCGGCGGGAGTGCAGAGGGCAGCGCCCTCTGCCCAGGGGCATCGGGGGCGAAGCCCCCCAACCTCACCCCACCAGCCCCATCGCCCGCCAGGCGGCCCCCCGATCCGCCAGCGTCTCCCGCACGAAGCCCTCCGCCGCCGCCCGCCGCGCCGCCGGCGCATCCGGCGGCAGCAAGGCGGCAGCGAGCTGGGCCGGGCTGCCCGGCCGGGCGGCGAGGCGCAGCGCCAGCCTGGCCTCGGTCGGGGTGAGCGGGATCGCCCCGCCCAGCAGCGGCACCGCCAGGCCGAAGCGATGCCCAGCCGCGCTCAGCTCCCCACCCCAGCGGCGCAGCGCCGCCTGGCTGAAGCGCAGCGCCCGGGCGCGGTCGGCAGGCGCCACCGCCTCCCGCCAGGCCGGCGCGCAGACGCCGCTCGCCACCAGCAGGATGGCGAGCTCCGCCATCCCCACCACGCCGCCGGCAAGGGAGGACAGCTCCGACAGGCGGCGCGGCCCCGCCTCCAGCGCGGCAAGCAGCGGCGGCACGACCGCCTCCGGCAGCTTCATCGCGCCATGCGCGCTGCGGATGCCGATCTCCGGCCGGGCGGGCCGGGCGCAGAGGGCAAGGCGCAGCCCGGCCAGCGCGGCCTCGGGCGATTCCGCCGGCGCCGCGCCCGGCCCCGGGCGGAGGAAGATGTCGCGCCGCAGCGCCGCCGTCTCGAACCCGTCCCACAACGCCTTCGGCGCCAGCCCGGCCGGCGGCGCGGCCAGCGCCGCCTGCTGCGCCGGGGTGAGGTTGAGCGCCGGCATGCGCGCCCAGAGCCGCGCCTGGCCGAGGAAGCCGAGCCCCGCCCCGGCCATGGCGGCGGCGACCTCATGCGGTAGGCAGGGGCGCCAATTCACGTTCAGGAACTCATGCGCCAGATAGGCGGCGTCCCGGGCGATGCGCGCCGCCCCGCCCTCCCCGGCATAGCGGCGCAGCTTGGTGGAATGGGCCAGGCCCGGCGCGCCCGCCGCCTGCAGCGCCAGGGCCTGCTCCACCGCCTGTGCCACCCGCGCCTCCGGCCCGCCCGGCAGGCCGGCGGCCAGGCTGCGGATGAGCGGCGCCATGGCGAGGTCCCCGGCCCAGCCCAGCGCCGCATTGTAGCTGACCATGGCGAGGCCACCGGGCTTCAGGCGGTGCCGCAGCACCTGCAGCACCCCTGCCCGCACCGCGTCCGAGACCCAGCTCCAGAGGCCATGGACGATGACCACATCGGCTTCCGGCAAGCTGGCGAGCGCTGTCGCGTCCAGGGCGGACAGGTCGAGGGGCAGGAAGCGTGCATTGCCAAGTCCCGCCTCGGCCACGAGGGCCTCCGCCTCCGCCACATGCTCTCGCATGTAGTCCACGCCGGTCACCTGCCAGCCCGGATTGGCGGCGGCCAGCGCCAGGGCGGCGGCGCCGCGGCCGCAGCCGAGGTCGATCAGCCGGAGCGAGTCGCGCGGCGGGGTCCAGGCGAGGCCAGCCAGCGCCGCGGCAAGCTGTAGATAGGCCGGGCCGTGATCGGCCTGGAAGGTGACGATATAGGGCGATTCCCGGGCATAGCCGTCATCCGCATCCGCGGGCATGGAGGTCTCCGCACGGCGCAGCCGCCGCGCAGCCGGATGTGCGGCGGCTGCGCCGGCCTGCTGCTGAACGGGCCGGCCGCCCCGGCCAGGCACCGCCCGGCCGGGACCGGCCCGGACGGCGAGGCTTCCGGAAGGCGCCCCGCTTGTCCAGTGCCGGCCGGGCCGCGGCACTGCCCGGCCGTCGTGCCGCGTTCCGTCACCAGCGCCCACCAGAAGGCGCCGAAGGCCGCCGGCGTTCCGGCCGCCACGGCTTGGTGGCGAGATCGAGCAGGCGGCGCGTCACCTTCCGTTGCTGCGCGGCCACCCGATGGATGGCGCCATTGCGGCGGCCGGCGCCCGCCGCCGTCCTGGCCGCGCCGGCGAAGGCGCCTGACCCGCCTGGGCTGCCGTCGAGACCGGGCATCAGCGCCAAGCCAGGCGCCGCGGAACGCAGCAGGCGCGACCCGGCAGGCGGCTGCGCCTGCCTCCGGGCGCGGCCCCGGGGGGGGGTCAGCCCAGCCGCTCATAGGTCACGGTGCTGCCATCCTCCGCCTTGTGGGTCCAGTCCAGCCAGGTGCCGTCCGGCCCATAGCTCGCCGCGCTCTCCTCCTCGCCGCTGACGCGGCAGCGCACGCCGCCGCCCGGCAGGGGCGTGCGGGCCACCTGCAGCCGCAGCAGCTTGCCCGTGTCATTGGCGAAGAGCGGCCGGCCATCGAAGCGCGCCGGGTCCCACCAGGAGAGCGGCGCCGCCTCCGCCGGCAGGCGCAACGCGCTCTCCGGCCCCTGCACCAGCAGCGCCCCGCCCTCCTCCCGCGCCGCCATCTCCGTCACCCTGCCCTGCCGCTCGAGGCGGGAGGTGCAGAAGCGCAGCCGCCCGCCGGCCCAGGCCTCCTCGAAGCGGTGCTGGAAGCGGAAGACGGTAATGCCCATCAGCTTCACCTGGATCGCCACCTCGGTCAGCGCCGTCAGCCGGCCGCCCGTCTCGGCGAAGCTCACCCGGTGCTCGCCGATGGCGCTGCCCTCCCGCATGATGCGGAAGCGCAGCCCGGCCGGCAGCGCGCGCAAGGCGGCCGGGCGCAGCGCGGGCCAGAGCAGCGGCGCCGCCAGCAGGCTGCGCCGCCTCACGCCACCCGGCCTCGCCAGAGGGGACGGGGCCCTGCCGCAGCGGCGGGCCGGGGGCGCGCCGATGCGGCCGGCCCTCCTGGCCGGCTCGTCCCGTGCTGCTTCGCCATCGCCTTCCCCATCCGCGGCATCCTCGTTCCTGCTCCGACATGTGCCCGGCCGGGCAGATACCGCCCGGAAGCCATGCAGTCCGGCGTTTGCGCCTGCCCGGGCGGGCGCCGCCCCGGCAACGCCGTCGCCGCCAGATGGGGCGGGGGGGCAGGCAGGGAAAGGGCCGCCACCATCGCCTCGCCGCGTGGCGCGAATTCCAGGCGGAGGACAGGACAAGCCGGCCGGGCCGTGGCACCATGGCGCAGATGCGCCAGCTCCTGCTGCTTCGCCATGCGAAATCCTCCTGGGACGATCCGGGCCTCTCGGACCACGCCCGGCCGCTCAATGCGCGCGGGCGCCGGGCCGCGGCGGCGATGGCTCAGGCGATGCGCGATCTCGGGCTCGCCCCGGATGTCGTCCTCGTCTCCTCCGCCCGCCGCACGCTGCAGACCCTGGAAGCCCTGACGCCCTTCGAGGGCGGTGCGCTGGTCGAGCCGATGGATGCGCTCTACCTCGCCCCATGGCAGCAATTGCTGGACGCCATCCGCACCGCCCCGCCCACCGCGCGCAGCCTGCTGCTGATCGGCCATAATCCCGGGCTGCATGAACTGGCCCTGGCGCTGGCCGGCGCCGCCGCCGCCGGCAGCCCGGGCGGCGACCTGAAGCGCCTGGCCGAAGGCTACCCGACCGGGGCGCTGGCGGAATTCACCATCGCCGCCGGCTGGGACCGGCTGGAGCCGGGGGGCGGCCGGCTGGTCCGCTTCCTCGCGCCGCGCGACCTGTTGCCTGCGGAGCTGCCGGCGTGACCGCCTTCGACCCTGCATCCGAGGCCAGCGAATCCGACTCACCGCCGCCGCCCCCCGAGGTGGCCGAACCCGGCCTCGCCCTGGAATTCGCCCTGGAGCCCGGGACGGCGCAGCGTCTCTCCCGCCACCCGGTGATCGCCAGCCACCGCGCCGGGCGCAGCCGGGGCGGGGCGGAGGAGCTGATCTGGCTGGACAGCGCCAAGGGCGCCCTGGCGGAGGACGGGCTGGCGCTGGAAGCGCCGCAGCGCGGGCCGCGCCGGCTGCTGCGCAGCCTGCCCGACTCCGCGCTGCCCGCCATGCCCGGCTGCCCCGCGGTGGAGGAAGCGGTGCTGAAGCTGCCGGACGCCACGCTGGTGCCGGTCGCCGCCTTCAGCGGCCGGCGGAGCCAGATCCCGCTCGCCCTGGCGGAGGGTCCGGTCACCGCCACGCTCCGCCTCGGCAAGCTTCGGGCGGTGGCGGATGAGGCGCCAATCGCCCGGCTGCTGCTGCGCGGCCCGGCGGAGGCGGTGCTGGCCCTGGCCCGCCAGCTCACCGCCGACCTGCCGCTGCTGCCCGCCACCGTCAGCCTGCCGGAAGCCGGCCGCGCCCTGGCCCGGGGCGAGGCACCGCGGCCCCGCTGGCTGGGCGCGCCGGATCTCGGCCAGGCGCGGACCGTGGAGGAAGCCTTCCTCGCCGCCCTCGGCCAATTGCTGGAAGTGATGCTGCACCACGCCCCGCTCTGCCGGGCGGAGGCGGGGCCGGAGGGGGTGCACCAGCTCCGCGTCGCGCTGCGCCGGCTGCGCTCCGTGCTGAAGGTGCTGCGCCCGGCGCTGCGCGGCAGCCCGGCCGAGGAATTCGACCAGGGCCTGAAGGCGCTGGCCGACAAGCTGGGCCCGGCGCGGGACTGGGATGTCTTCCTGCTCGGCCAGGGCGCGGCGGTGGCCGAGGCCTTCCCCGGGGACAAGCGCCTCGCTGCCTTGCTGAAGGCCGCCGAGGCGCGGCGCCAGGCGGCCTATGCCGCGCTGCGCCAGGCGCTGGACGGGCCCGGCTTCCGCCTGCTGGTGCTACACGGACTCGGCCTGCTGCTGCTGCGCCCCTGGCGCGCGCCGCAGCCGGAGGGGGAGAAGCCCCGCCTGCTGCCCGAGACTCCGCTCGGCGAATTCGCCGCGCCGCTGCTCGACCGTCGCTGGGCCAAGCTGGCCGCGGCGGGGGAGGAGATCGCGGCGCATGGGCCGGAGGCGCTGCACGAGATGCGCCTCGATGCCAAGCGGCTGCGCTATGCAGCTGAATTGTTCGCCCCGCTTTGGCCCGGCAAGCCGGCGCGGCGCTTCCTCCGCCGGCTGGCGGCGCTGCAGGAGGCGCTCGGCCTCGCCAACGATGCCGCGGTGGCGCGCGCCCTGGTGGCGAGTCTCGGCGGGACGGTGCCGGGCTGGGCCGTGGGGGCGGTGGAGGGCTGGGCAGCGGCCCGCGCCCGCCCGGCGCGGAAGCACGCCCTCGAGGCCTGGGCGAATCTGAAGCTTGCGCCGGCTTTCTGGCCCGAGGTCTGAAGTGCAGTAGAATCAAGGCTCACGCGATCGCGAACAGGGGTTGCCGCCGACCCTCGGACCGCGTTAGGCCTCTTTCATGCGTCCGCGCCGCATCTTCCGCCCCGCCCCCTCCCCCCGCCGCTGGGGAACCTTTGCCGTTGGCGCCCTGGCGGCGCTTGGCGCCGTCACGATCGCGGTGGCCATCCCCGGCGACCTGTTCGGCTCCGCCCCGCGCGACCAGCTTTGGGCGGCCGGCCCGGGCGAGGTGCGGGTGCTGGATGGCGACACGCTCCGCCTCGGCGACCGCGTGCTGCGCCTGGCGGCGCTGGACGTGCCGGATCGCGGCCGCGCCAGCTGCCGCGACGCCGCCGGGCGGTTGGCGGATTGCGCCGGGCTGGCGGCGGAGAGCCTGGCAGGGCTGATCGCCGGGCGCGGGGTGGAATGCCGTGTCCAGGGGCGCGACCGCATGGGCCGCGGCTTCGGCAGTTGCCGTGCCGGCGGGGTGGAACTCAACGCCTCCCAGATCGCTGCCGGCTGGGCGCTCGCCGAATCCGGCTCGGCCCTCGTCCCGGTGGAGGCGGCGGCGCGGCAGGCGCGGCGCGGCCTCTGGGCGCCGGAGGCGACGCCGCCCGAAAGTTGGCGCGGCCGGCGCTGACGCTGCCCGCCTGCGCCGGGTTCACGCTTCGTCCCCGCCGCGTTGCCAAGCGCCAAGGGGCGTCTCTATCTTGCATTGCACCATCCCGGCGCCGCCGCGTGCGAAGCCGCAACACCTGAGGATCAGACCATGAGCAGCACGGCATCAGGCGGGGCGAAGCCCACCGTCACCATCACGCTCGATGGCTCCAACCGCAGCGCCACCCTGCCGCTGCTCTCCGGCTCCATCGGGCCGCAGACGGTGGACATCCGCAAGCTCTATGGCGAGCTCGGCATCTTCACCTACGATCCCGGCTACGGCGCGACCGCGAGCTGCGAGAGCAAGATCACCTATATCGACGGCGATGCCGGCGTGCTGCTTTACCGCGGCTATCCGATCGAGCAGCTCGCCGAGAAGTCCGACTTCATCGAGGTGGCCTATCTGCTGCTGGAAGGCGAGCTGCCGAATGCGACGCAGCTCGATGAATTCCGCAAGAACGTCACCTACCACACCATGCTGCACGAGCAGATCCGGCGGTTCTTCGACGGCTTCCGCCGCGATGCCCACCCGATGGCGATCCTTTGCGGCGTGGTCGGCGCGCTGGCGGCCTTCTATCACGACAACCTCGACATCAACGATGCCCGGCAGCGCGAGATCGCGGCCTTCCGGCTGATCGCCAAGGTGCCGACCATCGCCGCCTGGGCCTACAAGTACTCGATCGGCCAGCCCTTCATGTATCCGCGGAACGATTTGAGCTACGCGGAGAATTTCCTCTACATGCTCAACGCCGTGCCGGCGGAGCCCTGGAAGAACAACCCGATCCTGTCGCGCGCCATGGACCGCATCTTGGTCCTACACGCCGACCATGAGCAGAACGCCTCCACCTCCACCGTGCGCCTCGCCGGTTCCACCGGCGCCAATCCCTTCGCCTGCATCGCGGCCGGCATCGCCGCCCTCTGGGGCCCGTCCCATGGCGGCGCCAACGAGGCCGTGCTGAAGATGCTGGCCGAGATCGGCACGCCGGAGAACATCCCGCAGTTCATCCGCGAGGTGAAGGACAAGAACTCCCACACCAAGCTCATGGGCTTCGGCCACCGGGTCTACAAGAACTTCGACCCGCGCGCGAAGATCATGAAGGAGACCTGCCACGAGGTGCTGGCCGAGCTCGGCATCAAGGACGAGCCGCTGCTCGACATGGCGATGGAGATGGAGCGGATCGCGCTGGAGGACGACTACTTCGTCTCCCGCAAGCTCTACCCGAACGTCGATTTCTACTCGGGCATCATCCTGAAGGCGATGGGCATCCCGACCAGCATGTTCACCGTGCTGTTCGCCGTGGCGCGCACCGTCGGCTGGGTGAGCCAGTGGAAGGAGCTGATCGAGGATCCGTCGCAGCGCATCGGCCGGCCGCGGCAGATCTACAGCGGCGCGACCCAGCGCGACTACGTGCCGGTCTCCGGCCGGTAAGGCTCGCGGGTGGCGCCCAGCCCGGGCGCCGCCCTTGACGACACACGCCCGGCCGGGTGAGCGCCATGCATGGCGCCCCGCTGCGGCCGGGCGTGGTCATGTGGCGGCCGGTGCCCGCGGCGTGGGCCCAGGCACATGCACCCGCCCCGGTCCGCGCCTCTCTATGGCGGTGCCAGGCCGTGCGACCCTGTCCAGCCCGGTCACGGGCCCGGGCCGAGATGGGAGACAGGCGGTGCCCGCTGCCAAGCCTCCTGCAGGTGCGCCGGACGATATCCCCCCCCGCCCCTTCGCCACCTTGCCCCTCCGCCCGCCCCGTCGCACTCTCCCGCCCTTTCCGAGAGGGGAACATCGGATGCTGCAGGCCGCGATCGTGGGGATGGGCCGCTGGGGCCAGGTGCTGGTGGAGAGCGTCCAGGGTAGGAACGATGCCGGGCTGCGCTTCGTCGCTGGCGCCACCCGCACCCCGGCCAAGGCCGCAGCCTGGGCCGCGGCCAAGGGCATCCGCCTGCTGCCCGATTATGCCGCCGTGCTGGCCGACCCTGAGGTGCAGGCGGTGGTCCTCGCCACGCCGCATTCCCAGCATGCCGAGCAGATCATCGCCGCCGCGGCGGCGGGCAAGCATGTCTTCGTGGAGAAGCCCTTCACCCTGTCCAAGGCCAGCGCCGAGGCGGCGGTGGCCGCCTGTGCCAAGGCCGGCGTGGTGCTCGCCCTCGGCCATAACCGCCGCTTCCTGCCCGCCACGCTGGAGATGAAGCGGCTGCTGGCGGAAGGCGCGCTCGGCACGGTGACGCATGCGGAAGGCCATATCAGCGGCCCTGGCGCCTTCGAGTGGCAGGAAGGGATGTGGCGGGCGGACCGGGAGGAAAGCCCGCTCGGCGGCATGGGCGCCATGGGCATCCACATGATCGACATGCTGATCAACCTGATGGGTCCCTTCGCCGCGGTGAAGGTGGAGAGCTTCGCCCGCCTCTCCTCCCATGTGGACGACACCACGGCGATGCTGGCGCGCTTCGTCTCCGGCGCCACCTGCAATTTCGCCACCCTCTCGCTCTCGCCGCGCTACTGGCGGGTGGCGCTGTTCGGCACCGCGGCGATCCTCGAGATGCGGGGGCAGGAGCAGCTGGTCTTCACCCCGCTGAAGGGCCAGGGCTGGATCCGGGATTTCCCGAAGACGGATATCGAGGCGGCGGAGCTTGCCGCCTTCGCCGCCGCGGTCGCCGGCGGCCCGGCCTATCCGCTGCCGCTGGAGGATGCGGTGCACGGCATCGCGGTGTTCGACGCGATGAAGGGGGCCGCCGCCTCCGGCAGCAGCCATGCGGTCGGGTAGGATCCCCGGCCCGGCGTGCCGGGCCGCCCTGCCGCCCGGCGGCATGGCAGCAGGAAGCCTGTTCCCAGTCGCGGCAGGGGCGGGCTAGAAGCGGGCGTCGTCCGCAACGGAGGAGTCAACAGCATGGCCAAGATCACCCGCCAGGGCAGCAATGCCATTCTCTCAAGCTCGGTCGAGTACCATAATTTCGTCTTCCTGGCCGGCATGACGGCCGATGACCTGTCGAAGGACATCACCGGCCAGACCCGCGAAGTGATCGCCAAGATCGACGCGGCGCTGGAGGCGAACGGCACGGACAAGACGCGGCTGCTGAACGCCCAGATCTGGCTGAAGGACATCCGCGACCGCGACGCCATGAACAAGGTGTGGGTGGAGTGGCTGGGCGATGCCGGCCGGCCGGCGCGCGCCTGCGTGCAGGCGAACATGGCCGATCCGCGCCATCTGGTGGAGATCATGGTCAACGCCTGCCGCTGAGGCAGGTCCCAGTGTCCTGCCCGCGAAGTCCGTGGGATCTCACGTGAACGCAGCGGATCGGCGGGCCACTGAAGACAATGGTTGGTGGCCTGAGAACGACGTCCGCAGGACTTCGGGATCAGGACACTAGAGCAGATCGCGTTCAGATGGAATCATCTGAACGCGTGAAGATGCTCGCAAAACAACGGCCTAGAGCATGCTGCGTGAGCGCAAGCGAACGCAGCATGCTCTAAGGCCTGTTAGGGAATGGGTGAGGCGGAGGGCTGGCGAGGGTTTTTGGTGCTGGGCAGGAGGGCGGCGCAGCCAAGGCTGGTTGCCTTGGCGGGCCGACCGACGCCCCCGGCGCGAAAAAGACCCGCCGGACCGACCCGAGGCCCATTCCCTAACAGGCCGTAGAGCGGCCTCCGATCAGGTGGATCATCTGGTCGGATGTCTCGCTCTGACGGGGCGGAGGCCGCTGCAGGGGCCGTCTCCGGCCGGGCTGCGGAAGCGCCTCGCACCGGCCGGCCCCGTATCGCCCATGCCGGCACCGCGGGGCCCCGACCCAGCCGCCTGCTCGTCACGCTTCCGAAGCTGCTGCAGTAACAAACGATTTACAAGCCTCCACAATTCTTGCCTTGAAGACCCGCCGCCCGATTCTACACGGAGCGTGGCATTCCTGCCGCCACACCGTGGCGTACATCTTTTTTGACACGCAACCTAGGATTACTCTCCGCTTCGTGCTGCCGAAGCCGCCGCCAAATCAACAAATCACATAAGGCGGCGGTTCATTGCACCCGTCTCGGGTTGTCGACCCCGGCCACGCCTTGTTACGCCGGATTTCAGAGTGGCGCTCACGGCGTCGCGAGGGCGGCAACAACGAACTGGGTCCGGCATGCGCATGAAGAGCTCCACCCTGGTGTTTTGCGTCCTGCTCGGGGCGGCGGCGTCCGCGCCCGGCGCCGAAGCGGCATCCCAGCGGAGTTCGACAGCCAGTGCCCGGCCCGCCAGCCACGCCCCGCACCGCCCGGCGGTGCAGCGCCGGCATGTGGTGCGGGTGGCCTACAATGCCCCGCGGCGCACCTCCGCCGGCGGCTGGGGCGGCATCTCCTGCGTCCCCTACGCCCGCGCCGTCACCGGCATGGCGATCACCGGCAATGGCGGCGAATGGTGGCACAACGCCGCCGGCCTCTACGCCCGCGACCAGCGGCCGGAGCCCGGCTCGGTGATGGCCTTCCGCAGCGCGGGCGGCATGTCCCGCGGCCATGTCGCCGTGGTGCGCCAGGTGATCGGCCCGCGGGAGGTGCTGATCGACCACGCCAATTGGGCCGGCCCCGGCATCCGCCGCGGCACGGTGATGCACAATGTCGCCGTGGTCGATGTCTCCGAACGGAATGACTGGACGGCGGTGAAGGTCCAGGTCGGGCACGATTCCAGCGTGTTCGGCCGCACCTACGCCACCTATGGCTTCATCCACAACCGGCCGGATGCGGAGGGCGGCGCCGTCTTCGCCGGCCTGCCCATGCGCCGCGGCATCCGCTTCGAGCAGGTGGCGGAAGCCCCGGCGCCGCTGCCCGTGGTGCTGCGCAGCGATGCCCCCAACGCCCCGGGCGCCCGCCGCCGCTGAGCGGCGCAACCGGCCCGGCCTGAGAGGCCGGGCACGCAGGGCGGGGGCATCCGCCGCAGGGTTCGGCAGGTGCTCTCAGGCGTAGATGGCGCGCTCGAAGGCGGCGAGCACGGCCAGCACGCGGGGATCGGCGAAGGGCAGGCTCTGGGTCACGATCACGCCGGCCCGGTCGCGCTTCGGGTCGATCCAGTAATAGCAGTTGGACAGCCCGGCCCAGAACACGCTGCCGGCGCTCCGGCCATCCGGCCCCACCTCGTCATTCACCAGAAAGGAGAGGCCCCAGCCGCAACGCATGCCGGGAAACAGCGGCACGTCATAGGAGGCCTCCGGCACCGCCGTCACCATCTGCTGCACGGCGAGCGGCCCGAGATGGTCGCGCATTGCCTCCGCCACCGTCTCCGGCCGCAGCACCTGCGCGCCGTCCAGCATGCCGTGGTTCAGCCACATGCGGCAGAACCGGAGATAATCCCGCGCCGTGCCGTAGAGCCCGCCGCCGCCCATGAAGAATTCGGGCTCCTGCGGCATCTCGAAGGGGATCGGCGTCAGCCGGCCATCCGCCTCCCGCTTGTGCATGGCGCTCAGCTTCGCCCGCTGCACGGGGCCGAGGCGGAACACCGTGTCGGTCATGCCGAGCGGGCCGGTCACGCCTTCCCGGATCAGCGCATCCAGCGTCTTGCCGGTGACCGCCTCGGCCGCTTGGCCGGCCCAGTCGATGCCGATGCCGTAATTCCAGGCCGTGCCGGGGTCCGCCACCAGCGGCGCCTCCAGCGCCCGCAGCCGGCAGGAGGCGACGGGCGGGATACCCTCCTTCGCCATGTAGGCGGCCAGATCGGCATGCCACATATTGTAGCCGAAGCCGCTGGTATGGGTGAGGAGCTGGCGCAAGGTGATGGCGCCCTTCGCCGGGCGCAGCGACCTGCCTTCCAGCACCATGGGCCTGGCCAGCGCCGGCAGCACCTCGGCGATCGGCGCATCCAGGGAGAGCCGCCCCGCCTCCACCTGCTGCAGCACCGCCACGGTGGTGATCGCCTTGGTCATGGAGGCGAGCCAGCCCACCGTGTCCGGCGCCATCGGCTGGCCGCTGCCGCGCGAGCCCGCTGCGCCTTCATACAGCGTGCTGGCCGCATTGCCCGCCGCGGCGGCGATGCCGACCACGTCGCCCCGCTCCACCGCCGCCCGCAGCAGCGCGTCGATCGCCTGCATGGTCCTACCCTTCCTGACTGCGCTTATGGGCGATCAGCGCCATCAGCCGCCGGTCGCGCCAGGCGCTGCGATCCTCGATCTTCTCAAGCGGCAGGACGGCGCGGCGCTCTTCCGTTACCTTTCCCACCGTCGGGGCGTCGTAGTCGTAGGGTGTCTGCTCCACGGTGATGCCGCCCATCAGCGGGCCGAAGCGGTCGGCGTAATCGGCAACGCCGCCCGGGGCGTTGAGGTCGATGGTCTCGAAGGGCCCCATGAAGGACCAGCGCAGGCCGAGCCCGTCCTTCACGCAGCGGTCCACATCCTCGGGCGACATCACCCCGTCGCGCACCATGCGGAAGGCCTCCGCCACCAGCGCCGCCTGCAGGCGGTTGAGGACGAAGCCGCGCGTCTCCTTGAAGGCCACCACCGGCACCTGACCGACGCGCCCCATCAGCGCGCGGGTGCGGGAGACCACGGCGGGGTCGGTCCAGGGCGCTCCCACCAGTTCCACCAGCGGCACCAGATAGGGGGGGTTCACCGGATGGGCGACGAGGCAGCGGCCGCGGCCGGCGAGGTTGCCGGTGAACTCGCTGGCCGGGATGCCGGAGGTGGAGCTGGCCAGCACCACCTCCTGCGGGCAGAGCCGGTCCAGCTCGGCGAAGAGCTCCTGCTTGGGCGCCAGCCGCTCCGGCCCGTTCTCCTGCACATGCTTCGCGCCGGCGACGCACTCCGCCAGGGTGGCGGCGGGGGTGATGCGGGCGGCGATCGCCGCCAGCGTCTCCTGCACCAGCCCGGCGGCGTGGAGGTCGGCGAGGCTGTTGGCGATGAGGCCCATGGCCCGCTCCGCCACCCCATCCACCTTGTCCCAGAGCCGGACCTCCAGCCCCGCCCGGGCGAAGACCATGGACCAGGCCCGGCCGATCAGCCCGGCGCCCACCACCGCGATGCGTTCCATCCCCGCCCCTTCCCTCTTTCACGATTCCTTGCGCGACATGCGCTTGATCCGCGCCAGTCGCGCCGCGATCTAACGGCGCGTGAGCGAGACCCGCAACCTGCCCGATTCTCCGCCCCCTGCCCCGCTGCACACCCCGCTGGTCTGGGCCTGGGGCAGCGCCCTGCTGACAGCAACACTCTGGCTGACCGGCACGATTGCCGTGGTGCAGGCCGTCATCGGCCTGTTCGACTGATGCCGCAGCGCGTGCTCGGCGCCTGGATCGGCCTGCGCGGCCGGTGGCGCGGCTATGGGCTGCCGATCTTTGCCTCCCCCCTGTTGCTCTCCGGGCTGCTCGGCGCCATCGGCGGCGAGGAGAAGATCGCCCTCGGCAGCGCCCTCGGCTTCGGTCTGACCCTGCTGGCCGCTCGCGTGCTGCGGCGGGGGCGGGAGGGCGATATCCGCCGCGCCTCCTGGCTGGTGGCGGTGGCGACGGGGCTGGCCGCGCATTACGCCGCGGATCTGGGGTCGATCTTCCCCTTCATCCTGGCCCTCGGCGCGCTCTACGGCACGCGGCTGAGCTACCGGGCGCTGCCCGAGGCGCCAGCCCCGGAGCCGCCCCCGCCCCCCGAGCCGCCCAGCCCGGTGGCGGAGAGCCGCGCCCGGCTGGCGCGGGTGCAGGACGAGGCGGCGCGGCTGCAGGTGCCGGGGCTGCGCGACGTGGCCTCCGCCATGGGGGGCGTGCTGGATGATCTGGACGCGCATCCGGACCGGCTGCCCCAGGCCCGCCGCTTTCTTGCCGTGCATCTGGACGGGTTGGAGCGCATCACCGGCCGGCTCGCGGCCGGCGCCACCCCGCCGGCGACCCTGGATCCGTTGCTGGCGGAGCTGACCCGCGCCGCCGGGGAACTGCGCGAGACATTGCGGCGTCACGAGACCGAGAATCTGGAGATCCAGGTGAAGGTCCTCTCCGACCGGCTGCGCGAGGAAGGCTTCCGATGAGCACCACCCAAGAGACCCTGGCCCCGGCCGAGGCCGCGCGCGACGCGGCCGCCGCCAGCCTGGCCGCCGCCGCCGAGACCGTGCCGGAGCGCCGCCGGGCGGAGGTGGAGGCGCTGGCGGCGCGGCTCGACATCACCGAGCCGGGCAACATCCTGCGCTTCGGGCAGGAGGCGCAGAACCGCGCGACGGCCGCCGCCGACGCCATGCTGGAAGGCGCGCGCAACCGGGAAGCCGGCGAGGCCGGCGTCACCCTCTCCACCCTCATCGGCACGCTGCGCGGCTTCGACATGTCGGGCCTGGCGGAGCGGCCGGGCTTCTTCGCCCGCATCTTCGGCCGCACCGGCGCCGAGGTGGCGAAAGTGGTACAGCGCTACGAAACCATCAAGGGCCAGGTGGAGGGGGTGGCGGATCGGCTCGACACCCACCGCACCCGGCTGCTGGAAGACGTGGAGAAGCTGGAGCGGCTCTACGGCGCGACGCTCGACTGGTTCCACGCGCTGGGCGACCACATCGCCGCCGGCGACATGGTCCTGAAGCGGGTGGAGCAGGAGGCGATCCCCGCCCTGGCGAAGGAGGTGGAGGGCGGCGACAGCGTCGCGGCGCAGCGGCTGCGCGACCTGCGCGCGGCGCGGGACGAGCTGGAGCGGCGGGTCCATGACCTGCGACTGACACGGCAGGTGGCGATGCAGGCCCTGCCCTCCATCCGGCTGATCCAGGAGAACGACAAGGCCCTGGCGGCGAAGATCCAGAGCGTCATCGCCAATACCGTGCCGCTCTGGCGGCAGCAGCTTGCCCAGGCCCTGGCGATTTCCCGCATGCGGGAGGCCGGGCGCACGCTGAAGGAAGCGACCGACCTGACGAATGAGCTGCTGACGGCGAATGCCGAGCGGCTGCGCCAGGGCAACATGGAGGCGCGCACCCAGCTTGAGCGCGGGGTCTTCGATATCGAGGCAGTGAAGCAGGCCAATGCGGCGCTGGTGGCGACGATCGAGGACAGTTTGAAGATCGCGCAGGAGGCGCAGGCGAAGCGGGCACAGGCGACGAAGGAGCTGGAGACGGCCGAGGCGGATATCCGGCGGGCGCTGACTTCGGCGCGCGCGGGGCGATAAGGTTGAGGCGGGCTCTGCCCTCCTCAAGCTCCACCCGCCAAAGGCCGAAGGGCCTTTGGAAGCCTTGGGTTTATGGGCTTGGCGATGGGTGCGGCGCGTTCCCTTGCGCGCAGGGTGACGAGTTCCGCGATGCCCAGCGCCACGAGCGAGAACACTGTCACAATACCGCTGAATCCAGCGAGGAATCGAGCTGCATCCCAGGTCACCGCAGGACGGTCCGGCTGCACTCGTAACCGCGGCGCCGGCCGGACCCGCACTTGAACCCACATGCCTTCCTTAGGCGGGGCGATGTCGGGGTCCGAGGATACGCCCAATCCGCGAGGATTGGCTCGGCCGAGCCGCGTTCCACCGAAAGGCTGAGCACCCGGCTTTCCGGGGCCTTTCCCTTGGGTGGTTGCAGCCGGACTGAGATGATCCTGGCCGCCGCCGGTTCCGACGCATGCAGGAACCACCAGGCATCGAGCGCACTGAGGCCGGCCGCGATGAACAGCAGTAGCGCACCGCCCAGCCACATGATGCCAAGCGACCATGCAACCTCATATGCCGGCGGGGACTGCCATGCGGCCCAAGCCACGCTCCCGGTGCCCTGAGAAAGCTCCAATCCCCCCAGCCGCCGCCCATGCCGACCTATCCCGGCCGCGGCGTCCGGTGCGGCGCGAGCCACCCCATGCTCGCCTCCGGCTCCGCATCCGTGCTCGGCAAATAGGGCTTGATGTCCAGCAGCGGCGTCCCGTTCACACAGTCAAGGTTCTGCACGCGCAACACGCCGGGCGCAGCGAAGCCAAGGAAGCGCACCACCGAGAGCGCCACCGGATTCGGCCGGAAGGGCGCGCGGGTGGCGAAGACGCCGCGCTCCTCCCCATCGAAGGGTGGGGTGAAGCGCAGCTTCGGCAGTGGGGCCTGGTGCATCCAGTAGAGCAGGATCAGATGGCTGAAGCCCTCCAGCCCCAGCAACCCGTCCTGGTACGCCGGCGTCACCACCGCGCAGCATTCCGGCAGCGGGTCCGGCTGGCGGCCATTGCGCGGACACGCCCCGGGCGTGGCCCAGGGCGTTTCCAGATGGCCGATCGCCGTCAGCCTCATGGCGGCGGCAGCACCGCGCGGCTGCCGAGCAGGCTGTCGATCTCCGCCTCGCTGTAGCCGGCCTTCGCCAGTACCACTCGGGCATCCTCGGACAGCCGCGGTGCGAGTTTCAGCTCATCCGGCCCGGCGGCGGAGAAGGTGACGGGGCGCCCGAGCCCGGTCATCGGCCCTTCCGTCGGGTGCCGTTCCTCGCGCAGCAGCCCCACCTCCCAGAGATGCGGGTCCTCCAGCAGCCCCTCGATGGTGTTGAAGGGCATGGCCGGGATCTCCCGCTTGCGGAACTCCACGGCCCATTCTGCCGTCGTGCGCGTCCGCAGCGCCTCCGCGCGCAGGGTGAAATAGGCATCCACATTGCGGAAGCGGGCGCCCACGCTGTTGAAGCGCGGATCCTCCCTCAGCTCCGGCCGCCCGATCGCCTCGAAGAAGGCGAAGGCCTGGGCATCGGTGTTGGCGGAGACGGCGATATAGCCATCCTTGGTCGGGATCGGCTTGGCGTCCGGGTTCATCACCCGCGGGTCGCCGGTCGGGCCCGCCTTGTCGAAGGTGCGGCGGAACATGTGCTCCGTCAGCACGAAATGCGCCATGCTTTCATACATGGGCACCTCGATCTCCTGCCCCTCCCCGCTCCGCTCCCGCGCGAAGAGCGCGGCGGTGATGGCCTGGCTGGCGATGATGCCGGTGATGTGGTCGCACAGCACGAAGGGCGCGAAGCGCGGCTCCCCCAACACGCGGCCGAGCGCGGCGGCGAAGCCGGACATGCCCTGGATGATGGTGTCGTAGGCCGGGCTGTCATGGTAGCGGCCGCGTTTGCCGAAGCCGGCGATGACGCAGAAGACGAGGCGTGGATTGCGCGGCTTCAGCGCCTCCCAGGTGATGCCGAGCCGGGCCAGCGCGGCGCCGCGCATATTCGTCACCAGCACATCCGCCTGCTCGGCGAGGCGGAGCAGCACCGCCTTCCCCGCCGCGGTCTTCAGATCCACGGCGATGCTCTGCTTGCCGCGGTTGAAGTGGATGAATTTGGGCGACATGTCCGGCGAGGGCGCCGGCCCGCCGAGCTTGCGCAGCAGGTCGCCCTCGGGCGCCTCCAGCTTGATGATCTCCGCCCCCTGCTCGGCAAGCGTCAGGGTGCAGGAGGGGCCGACGACGACAGCGGTGAGGTCGAGGACCTTGATGCCGGAGAGCGGGCCTTTCGTCATGCCGCGCACTCCGCCAGCGTCTCGAAGGCCAGCCTTCCGCCATCGTCCAGCGCCCAGAGGCGCAGCTTGCCCGGCGCCTTCCGCTGCGCTGCCAGCGTCACCTCCCGCCCGACGAAGAGCGGCCGCCCCGCCCGCGTCGTCACCTTGGCGACGGGCCCCGGCAGCAGGCGCTTCGCCAGCTCCGTCAGCTTCGTGGTGGTGATGCCGCCATTCACCACCAGCGCGGGGTAGCCCTCCACCTGCCGCGCATAGTCCGCGTCGTAATGGATGCGGTGGCCGTTATTCGTCGCAGCGGAGTAGCGGAACAGCAGCGTGGTGTCCGGCGTGAAGCTCTCCCGTACCGCATCCGCCGGCAGTTCGGGCAGCGGCGCCTCGGCCGGCTTGGCGCCTGGGGTGGCGGCGTCGCGATAGACCAGGTCCTGCTCCTCCACCACGCATTCCCGCCCCTCGCTCTCGATGCCGTGGCGGATGGTGACGAAGATCATCTTGCCGCTCCGCCCCTCCTTCGGGGTGATGGCGGCGATGCGGGAGACGCGCCGGACCTCGGCGCCGATCGCGATGGGCGCGTTGAACCAGGTGCGGCGGCCGGCGAACATGCGGCGCGGCAGCGGCACCGGGGGCAGGAACTCGCCCTTCGCCGCATGGCCATCGGGGCCGAGACCGCTCTGCCGCGCCAGCGGGCCGAACAGCACGACATGCCAGCCCTCCGGCATCGGCGCGCCGCGCTGCAGCGCCATGGGGTCCTGGTCCAGCAGCGCCGCCAGGCGGCGGAGCAGGGTGAGGCTCGCCTCATCCTCCACCACCTCGCTGCGGCCGATCCACTCCTGCAATGCGTCCATCTGCGTCCCACTCCCTCGCCCGCATCATCGGGCGGGGCGGGGCGACGTCAACGGGGCTGGAGGCGCTGGTCGCCGCCGGGGGTGCCGGGGGGCGGAATCACCGGGGTGGTGTTGGGCTGCGGCGCCGGGGCCGGGGCGTGGATGCCAGGGTCCACCGCCGGCGGTGGGCGGACCACGCCCTCCGTCTGGGGCGGCGCGGGAATGGGCGGGCCGGAGGGCTGTTCCGGCGGCGCCGGGGCCGGCGCAGGCGGGCGCGGCTGGGGCGGTTGCGCCAGGGCAGGCGCTGCCAGCAGGAACAGGCCGAAGGCGAGGCAACCGGGGCGGTTCATGCCTGGCAAACGCGACGCAGTGGCGACGGTTCAGGGGGCTCTGCCCCTATCCCCCCGGCAGGGGACCTCTGCCCCCTGCACCCCCGCCGGGGCCAGGACCTGGCCCCGGACCCCGGTCTGAGTCAGGCCTGCAAATCGGCCCGGGCTTCCGCCAGATGGGCCGTGAGGTGCAGGGCGAAGGACCGAGCCGTCTCGACATGCCAGCGCGCCTCGGCCCGGCGCCAGAGCAGGATCTCCACCTTGCCGAACAGGGTGCGGGTGCAGGTGCCGGGCGGGAACTGCTCCAGGTCAAGCGGGCAGCCCTCCGCCAGCAGCAGCGGCGCACCTGGGCCGGAGAGGCTGACGCCAGCACGGCCGGCGGAGATCTCGGTCGCCCAGGCCCTGCCGGGCCAGGTCAACGGCGCCTCCGCCAGGACCCACCATTCGTCGGGGCCCAGGGCCAGCACATGCGCCCCCCCGCCAGAGGCGGCCCGCAGCAGCAGCGGCGCCTCCAGGCCCAGCGCCGCCAGCGGCGTGGCATCGCCGCGCAGGACGTAGCGATAAAGCGAAGGCAGGGGCGCGATCTCAACCATGCAGGCGCTTGCCCTCCGGGTCCCAGAAGACGGGCGGCACGATCTGCAGGGGCTGCGGCGGGCCGTCCAGCCGCGTCGCCAGCACCGTCTCGCCATGCCGCGCCCGGCCCCGGGCCAGCAGGCCCAGCGCGATGGGCCGCCCCAGCGCGGCGCTGGCATAGGCGGAGGTGACATGCCCCTCCGCCTCCCTTGCCCCCGGCCTGGCGAGAAGCTGCGCCCCTTCCTCCGGCGCCCGCCCCTCCAGCGGCGCCAGCCCGACGAGCTGCCGCCGGTCCGGCCGCTGCATCTCCGCCCGCGCCAGGCTGCGCTTGCCGATGAAGTCCCGCTTCGCCTTCCCGATCACCCAGCCCAGGCCGAGATCGAGCGGCGTCACCGTGCCGTCCGTCTCCTGTCCCACAATCACGTAGCCCTTCTCGGCCCGCAGCACGTGCATGGCGTCGGTGCCGTAGGGGGTGGCGCCGGCCGCGATCAGCGCCTCCCACAGCTCCGGCAGACGGTCGGCGGGGAGGTTGATCTCGTAGCCGAGCTCGCCGGTGAAGCTGACGCGGAAGAGGCGGGCGGGGATGCCCATCACCTCCGCCTCCGCCACCGTCATATGCGGCAGGGCGGCAAGCTCGCAGCCGCGGACCAGCGGCGCCAGCATCTCCCGCGCCGCCGGGCCTTGCAGGGCGGCGACGCCCCAATGCTCGGTGGTGGAGGTGAGGAAGACCCGCAGCGCCGGGAATTCGGTCTGGGCGTAATCCTCCAGCAGATGCAGCACGCGGGCGGCGCCGCCGGTGGTGGTCGTCAGGTGGAAGCGGTCCTCCGCCAGGCGGGCGAGGACGCCGTCATCGAACAGGAACCCGTCCTCCCGCAGCAGCAGCGCGTAGCGGCAGCGTCCGGGGCGCAGCGAGTGGACGGCGTTGACGTAGCAGCGTTCGAGGAACTCGGCGGCATCGGGACCCACGATCTCGATCTTGCCGAGGGTGGAGGCGTCCAGCAGCCCGGCCTTCTGCCGCACGGCGAGGCATTCGCGGGCGACGGCGGCGTGCAGCGCCTCCCCGGCCCTGGGATAGGCGCGGGCGCGCTGCCACTGCCCCACCGGCTCGAACACCGCGCCATGCGCCTCGGCCCAGCCATGGCTGGGCGCGGTGCGGATGGGGTCGAAGAGCGGCCCGCGATGCCGCCCGGCCAGGGTACCGAAGGAGAGCGGCGTATAGGGCGGGCGGAAGGTGGTGTGCCCCGTCTCCGGCACCGTCCGGCCGCTGGCCGCGGCGGCGGTGGCGAGGCCCAGCATGCCGCCCACCTTGCCCTGGTCGGTGGCCATGCCGGTGGTGGTGTAGCGCTTCACATGCTCGATGGAGCGGAAACCCTCCTGCACGGCCAGCGCGATATCGCGCGTGGTGACGTCGTTCTGCGGATCGACGAAGGCGCGGCGGGCGGTGAGCGCGCCGGCGGCGATGGCGGCAATGGGGTGGCCCGGTCCGCGCCCGGCGGCGCAGGCCCCGGCGCAGGTGAGCGCCTCGGCGACCTCGCCGGGCAGGAAGGCATCGGCGGCTTCGTCCCACCGTAACCGGCCGCGCGCCTGGGAGAACAGGGCGAGGTTCGGGGTCCAGCCCCCCGCCATCAGCACCAGGTCGCAGGGGATGGGCGTGGCGCGCGCGGCATCCGGGCTGCCATCCGGGCGCAGCGGTGCGGCCAGCACGCCCGTCACGCGCAGCCCGCCGCGCGTGGCGGCGATGCCATGGGCGGCGCGCACCTCGATGCCGCGGGCACGGGCGGCCGCCGCCAGCGGCGGCGCGGCGCGGAGGTCGAGGATGGCGGCGATGCGCGCGCCTCGATCCTGCAAGGCGAAGGCCGCCTCGTAGCCGCTGTCATGCGCGGCGAGCAGCACCGCCTGCCGCCCCGGCAGCACCGCCCAGCGAGCGGCATAGGCCCGGGCGGCATCGGCCAGCATCACCCCTGGCCGGTCGTTGCCGCGGAACGGCAGGGGGCGTTCCAGCGCGCCGGTCGCCAGAACCACCCTGGCGGTCCGGACCTGCCAGAGCCGTTCGCGGAGGCCGTCGGGACGATCCAGGATCTCGGCGAGCGAAACGAAATTCTGCAGCCCGTAATGGAAGGCGGTGGTGCGCGGCAGCAGGGTGACGCGGAGGTTGCCACGGAGCGCGGCGAGGCCCGGCACCTCCCCGGGCGAAAGCAGCAGGCGGCCGCCGGGCTCCATCTGCTCGTCGCAGAGGATGACGCGATCGCCGGCCTCGGCCGCTTCCAGCGCTGCGGCGATACCGGCGCGGCCGGCGCCGATGACGAGCGTCTCGCAATGGGCAAAGCGATGCGCGTAGCGGTCCGGGTCTGGTGCCTCCGGCGCCCGGCCGAGGCCCGCCATGCGCCGGATCAGGGGCTCCCAGCGCCGGTGCCAGGCCTCGCGGCCCGGGCCGAGGAAGGTCTTGTAGTAGAAGCCCGCGGGCAGCAGCGGCGCGGCCAGGCTCGCCAGCGCCGCCAGGTCGAAGCGCAGCGAGGGGAAGCGGTTCTGGCTGCGTGCCGTCAGCCCCTCCACCAGCGGCACCATGGTGGCGCGAGTATTGGGCTCCCGCCGTCCAGGGCCGCGGTCGATCTCGACCAGGGCGTTGGGTTCCTCCGCGCCGGCGGAGAGCAGGCCGCGCGGGCGGTGATACTTGAAGCTGCGGCCGAGCAGATGCACGCCATTGGCGAGCAGGGCGGAGGCGAGGGTATCGCCGGCGAAGCCGGTGAAGGCGCGGCCGTCGAAGGTGAAGCGCAGGGGCTTGCTGCGGTCGATGCGGCCGCCGCTCGGCAGCCTCATGGGGCCTCCCCCGGCTTATAGGTGGCGGAGATGCGGTCCGTCAGCGTGTGGCGCCTGGCGTTGAAGAAGCGGCCGCAGCCATGGAGGTGGCGCCAGCGTTCCGCGTGTTCGCCGCGCGGATTACTGCGCTCGTACAGATAGGCGGCCCAGGCGGCGTCGGAGACGGCGGCGGGATCGGCGGGGCGCGCGAGATGGGCCTCACCCGCATGGCGGAATTCCATCTCCGGCCGGGGGCCGCACCAGGGGCAGGCGATCAGCAGCATCCGAGACCCCACACCGTCCTGCGCGTCATCGCCTCCGGGGACGTCCTGAGCACCCGGAATTGCCGCAAAGGCGCCGGGAAAGCTCCGTCCACCGAGGCAGCGAAAGGCGGGCTCAATGCATCACCGCCGCCGCCGCCGCCTCGTCGATGACACGGCCGGTCACGAAGCGGTCCAGGCTGAAAGGCGCGGCGATCGGGTGCGGCTCGCTCCGCGCGATGGTGGCGGCGAAGACATGGCCGCTGCCCGGCGTCGCCTTGAAGCCGCCCGTGCCCCAGCCGCAATTCACATACAACCCCGGCACCGACGTCGTCCCGATGATCGGCGAGCGGTCCGGCGTGACATCCACGATCCCGCCCCAGGCGCGCAGCATGCGCATGCGGCGGAAGATCGGGAAGATCTCGCAGATCGCCTCCAGCGTATGCTCCAGGATCTGCACATTCCCGGCCTGGGAGTAGGAGGTGTACTGGTCCGTCCCGGCGCCGATCACCAGCTCCCCCTTGTCCGACTGGCTGACATAGGCGTGGATGGTGTTGGACATGGCGACGCAAGGGAAGACCGGCTTCACCGGCTCGCTCACCAGCGCCTGCAGCGGGAAGCTCTCCAGCGGCATGCGCAGCCCGGCCATGGCCATGACCAGGCTGGTGGAGCCCGCCGCGACCACGCCCAGCTTGCCGCAGCGGATATGGCCCTTGCTCGTCTCCACCCCGGTCACCGCTCCGCCCCGCGGATCGCGGGCAATGCCGGTGACCTCGCAATTCTCGAGGATGTCCACGCCCAGTGCGCTGGCCGCACGGGCGTAGCCCCAGGCCACGGCATCATGCCGCGCGACGCCGCCGCGCCGCTGCAGCGCGCCGCCCAGCACGGGGTAGCGGATGGCCGGGCTGATATCGAGCGGCGGGCAGAAGGCCTTGCACGCCGCTGGCGCCAGCCATTCATTGTCCACCCCGGCCAGCCGGTTCGCATGGACATGGCGTTTCAGGCTCTGCACATCGTGTTCGCCATGCGCCAGCATCAGCACGCCGCGTGGGCTGAACATGACATTGTAGTTCAGCTCGGCCGAAAGCCCTTCCCAGAGCCGCACGGCGTGGTCGTAGAGCGCGGCGCTTTCGGGGAAGAGGTAGTTGCTGCGGATGATGGTGGTGTTGCGCCCGGTATTGCCGCCGCCGATCCAGCCCTTCTCCAGCACCGCGATGCGGCCGACGCGATGCTCCTTCGCCAGATAGTAGGCGGTCGCCAGGCCATGGCCGCCGCCACCCAGGATGACGATGTCATAGGCCGGCTGGGGCCGCTCCGGGCTGCGCCATTGCGGGCGCCAGCCGGCATGGCTGCGCAGCGCCTCACGCGCCAGGGTGAGGAAGGAGAAGCGGTTCGGCATTCGCCATGGCTATAGCTCGGGCGGGGGCGGTGGGGAATCGGCCGGCCGCAATTCGGCGGCTTGCCATGCCGCGCCCGCATGCGATGCTGCCGCGTATCAGCCTGGGCCAAGGCGCCGCGGGCGGCACCCGCCCTTCCCGCCCCGGCCCGGGGGAGGCGGGCCGTCCCCGTCCCGGCCCCCTCACCGCCGCGGATGCGCCCATGCCGAGCCTGACGCCCAGCAATTCCCCCATCGTCGCCGCCTATGTGGCGAAGACCCCACGCTCCGCCGCCCTGCACGCCAGGGCCAGCGGGCACCTGCCCAGCGGCATCGCGCATGACAGCCGCCATACCGACCCCTACCCCATCTACACCGACCGCGCCCTCGGCCCGCGCAAATGGGACACGGACGGCAACGAGCTGATCGATTTCTACGGCGGCCATGGCGCCCATCTGCTCGGCCATTGCGACCCGGCGGTGATTGCGGCCGCCCAGGGGCAGCTCGCCCGCGGCACCCAATTCGGTTCCTGCCATGCGCTGGAGGTAGAGTGGGCCGGCCTCATCACCCAAATGGTCCCCTGCGCGGAGCGGGTGCGCTTCACCTCCTCCGGCACCGAGGCGACGCATATGGCGCTGCGCCTCGCCCGCGCCTTCACCGGGCGGCGGAAGATCATCCGCTTCCAGAAGCATTTCCACGGCTGGCACGACCATATGGCCTTCGGCGTGGACGGGCATTTCGACGGCAGCCCCTCCCCCGGCGTGCTGCCGGAGCTGGCGGCCGAGGTGGTGCTGCTGCCGCCCAACGATATCGACGCCGTGCGCCGCGCCTTCGCCGAGGATGACGACATCGCCGCCGCCATCCTGGAACCCACCGGCGCCTCCACCGGCATGGTCCCGACCGGGCCGGATTTCCTGCGCGCGCTGCGGGAGGCCTGCACCGCCCGTGGCGCCGTGCTGATCTTCGATGAGGTGGTGACGGGTTTCCGTATCGCCCCGGGCGGCGCGCAACAGGCCATGGGCGTGACGCCCGATCTTTGCACGCTTGCAAAAATCGTCGCCGGCGGGCTGCCAGGTGGGGCGGTGGCGGGGCGGAAGGACATCCTCGACTGGATCGATTTCGAGGTCTCCGCCGCCCGCGGGCGGGAGAAGATCAAGCACCAGGGCACCTACAACGCCAACCCGGTCTCCGCCGCCGCGGCGATCGAGACGCTGCGCCGCATCCGGGACACCGATGCCTGCGCCCGCGCCACCGACGCCGCCCAGGCGATGCGCCACGCCTTCAACCAGGTGCTGGCCGAGGAAGGCATTCCCTGGGCGGTCTATGGCGACCATTCCGTGATCCATTTCTTCACCAACCCGGCGGGGCTCGACATCGACCCGCTGGCCTGGGACGCCAATGCCCAGCCGGCCGCCACCTTCAGCGCCGATCCGCGCAAGACCATGCTGGCCAAGCTCTACCTGGCGCTGGTGGTGAACGGCATGGACCCGAAAGGACCGCGCGGCGCCATCCTCTCCGCCACCCATGGCCCGGCCGAGATCGAAGCCGCGACCGAGGCCTGGCGCCGCAGCCTGCGCATGCTGAAGGAGGAAGGCGAGCTGCGGCGTTGATTGACAGGCGCCACCGGCGGCGGGAGGCTTTGCGCCAACCACCAAGGCGCGGAGGAACGCCATGCGCAACAGCCGGATCACGGTGCGGAAAGTCTCGGGCGCGGTCGGGGCGGAGATCGACGGGGTGGACCTCGCCGAGGCCTCGGATGGCGAGATCGCCGATATCCGCGCCGCGCTCAACGCCCATGGGGTGGTGTTCTTCCACAACCAGCGCCTGAACGCCGAGCAGCAGAAGGCGCTGGCGCGGCGTTTCGGGGAGATCTTCGTCCACCCGAATTTCCGCGGCAGCGGCGCCGATCCGGAAGTGGTGACGATCCGGCGGGAGCCGGGCGACACCTCCGTGGTCGGCGAGGAATGGCATGCCGACACCACCATGTGCCCAGCGCCGCCCATGGGCGCCATCCTCTACGGCATCGAGGTGCCCGAATGGGGCGGCGACACGCTCTTCGCCAGCCAGGCCGCGGCCTATGAGGCGCTGTCGCCCGGCATGAAGCGGATGCTGGAAGGTCTGCGGGCGGTGCATAGCGACCGCCGGGTAGCCGGCCCGCAGGCCGGGATGAATGCGCGCCGCGCCACCAAGGTGCGGGAGGATGAGGAGTGGCGGGAGACGATCAGCCTGCATCCGGTGGTGCGGACCCATCCGGAGACCGGGCGGAAGATGCTCTTCGTCAACCACAGCTACACGGTGGGGTTCGAGGGCATGACGGAGGCGGAGAGCCGGCCGCTGCTGCACTACCTGCTGGAGCACGGCCATCGGCCAGAATTCACCTGCCGCTTCCAGTGGCGCAGCGGCTCGGTCGCCTTCTGGGACAACCGGGCAGTGAAGCACATCGCGTTGAACGACACCGGGCCGCAGCGGCGGGTGATGCGAAGGGTGCAGATCGCCGGAGACGTGCCGGTCTAGAGCAGATCGCCGTAGGGCGGCGTCGCCCGAAGGTGTGAATCTGTTCTGCAAACAAAGGCGTAGAGCGTTTTCGGTGAACGCATGTGAACCGAAAATGCTCTAGGTCCATCCCGGCCCGGCCTGCCGGCTGCGGCAGGCCGGGCCGATGCCATCTACCCCATGCGGACGGCGCCGCAGGCGACGAGGGCGGCGATCTCCTCCTCCGCCATGCCGGCTTCGCGCAGGATCTCCCCGCCATGCTCGCCCAGCCGCGGCGCCGGGCGGCGCGGCGAGGGCTCGCTGGCCGAGAAGCGCATCGGCACCGCCATCCGGGTCACGGGACCCTCGCTCGGATGCTCCTCGGTGGAGAAGAAGCCGGTCGCCAGCAGATGCGGGTCCTCGAGGATGCTCTCCAGCGTGTGCACCGGCGTCACCGGCAGATCGGCCTTCTCCAGCAGCTCCAGCCATTCGGCGGTGGTGCGGGTCAGGAACTCCGCCGCCAGCATGCCCAGCACCTCGTCGATATGTGTGGTGCGGGTGGCGTGGCTGGCGAAGCGCGGATCGGTGGAGACGAGGTCCGGCCAGCCGACCGCGGCGCAGAAGCTGCGCCATTGCCGGTCATTGTAGATCATGGTGCAGACATGCCCGTCCTTGGTCCGGTAGGGCCGGCGGTCGGGCGAAAGCAGCCGGCCATAGCCGCCTATGCCCTCCTTCGGGTCGAAGACCTTGCCGCTGAGATGGTCGCCGAGGACGAAACTCACCATCGTCTCGAACATCGGCACCTCGACCAACTGCCCCTCCCCGCCCCGCTCCCGCTGCACCAGGGCGGCGTTGATGGCGCCGAAGGCGGCGAGGCCGGTGATGCGGTCCGCCATGGCCAGCGGAACATAGCGCGGCTCGCCGCCATTCACCTTGGCGTTCAAGGCGGCGATGGTGGTGGCGCCCTGCATGAGGTCGTCATAGGCCGGGCGCGGGCCATAGGGCCCGTCCTGCCCATAGCCGAGCACCGCGGCGTAGACGAGGCGCGGATTGACCGCGCGCAGCGTGGCATAGTCCAGGCCCAGCCGGGCCATGGCGGCGGGGCGGATATTCGTCACCAGCACATCGGCGGTGCGGGCCAGGCGCAGCAGCACCGCGCGGCCTTCGGGGTGCTTCAGGTCCAGCGCCAGGCTGCGCTTGCCGCGGTTGATGGTGAGGAACATGCACCCCATGCCGGGGTTGCGGGCCGGGCCGATGAGCCGGACCACATCCCCCTCCGGCGCCTCCACCTTCGTCACCTCGGCACCGAGCTCCGCCAGGAGCTGGGTGCAGTAGGGGCCGACGAGGACGGTGGTGAGGTCGAGCACGCGGATGCCCGCAAGTGGTCCCGGCATGGTGCTGCATCTCTCCCTCGTGGCGGCCTTCGGCGCTTCAGCTTGCTACACCGCCGGGCGCCGCCGGCAAAGGCTCCCGCGAGCGCTGCTCAGGGCGCAGCGCGGCTTTGCCAGGACAGGCGATGCGAAGCCCGGGCCCCGAACGCTTGCCGGCCGCCACGGCGTCGCGCGGAGAATCAGCGGCTCCGCCCGATGTTCCACAGCACCGGGAAGCCGAAATCGATCACCCCCCGCAGCTCCGCCCGCCACACCGCCGGCGCCTGGAACTGGCCGGAGAGCGGAAAGGTCGCATGGTCATGCGAAAGCCGTTGCAGCTCCGCTGCCAGCTCCCGCCGCTTCTGGGGATCACTCTCGGCGGCGAAGCGCTCCAGCACCGGCTTCATCGCCTCCACGCAATAGCCCCAGGGCTGGTTGTTCGTGCAATTGTAGCCCACCGCGACATTGGAGAGCGGGTCCGCCATATCGAAGCCGGTATAGATCACCGGCACGATGTTCCAGCCGCCCCGGTCGATCGGCTCCCGCCCCACCCAGCGCTGGGCGATGGAGGACCAGTCAGAGGCCTGCACATCCAGGTTGAAGCCGGCGCGCTTCAATTGGTCGATGACGACCAGCGCCATGGGATTGATCAGCGCGCTGTCCGCCGGCTGCAGCAGCACGATGCGCTCGTTGTTGTAGCCCGCCTCGCGCAGCAGCGCCCGCGCCCGCTCCAGGTTGCGGCCGGGCACCAGTTCGGCCCCCGCATTGCTGGCGTAGCGCGTGCCGCAGAGATAGATGGAGACGCAGGCGGCATCTGTCATGCCCTCCGGCAGCCCATGCCCCGCCACCACCTCCGCCCTGTCGATCGCCGCCTGCACCGCGCGGCGCATCAGCACGTTGTCGAAGGGCGGCAGGTGATGGTTCAGCGAGACGCCGCCGACGATATGCGCGATGCCCCCGGGATTGGCGATGACGAGGTTGCGGTCCCGCCGGAAGCGCGGCAGGTAGTCGATGGGCGCGTATTCCAGATAGTCCACCTCACCCTGGGTGATGGCGGCGGCGCGCAGCGCGATGTCCGGCAGGGTCACCAGCTCGGCGCGCTCCAGCTTCACCACCTTGCCGCCGGCCAGGCCATCGGCCGGCTCGGCCCGCGGCCGGTAGCGCGGGTTGCGGCGTACCGGGGTGCGCTCGCCGGGGATCCATTCGCTGCGGTTGAACAGGAAGGGGCCGCTGCCCACCACCTCCGGCACCTGCGCCGTCGGCCCGGTGGTGCCGGCCAGCCGTGCCGGCATGATGAAGGGCACATGCACGCTCGGCTTGCCCAGCGCGTCGATGACGCCGCCGAAGGGCTGCGCCAGCTCCAGCACGAAGACATTCGGCGCGGTCGCGGTCAGCGCCCTGGTCGCCGCCATCAGCCGCCGCCCGATCGCGTCCCGCTGGCCCCAGCGCCGGAGGGAGGCGACGGCGTCCTCCGCCGTGACCGGCGCGCCGTCGCTGAACTCGAGGCCGGGGCGCAGGGTGAAGGTCCAGGTCAGCCGGTCCTCGCTGGCCTGCCAGCCCTGCAGCATCTGCGGGCGGACTTCGCCCTTGCTGTCCATCGCGACCAGCGTGTCATAGACCAGATAGGCGAAGTTGCGCGTGACGAAGGAGGGGGAGGAGATCGGGTCCAGGTTCTGCAGCCCGACATTCACCACCACGCGCAGCGGCCGGTCCTGCGGCTGCGCCGCCGCGCCGAAGGCCAGCAGCCCGGCGGCCGCAAGGCCGAGCAGGCAAGATCCGATCCGCATCGCCACCCCCTCCGCTGTCAGTCCTCGATCCCCTCCGCCACCCGCGGCGCGTGCCGCCCGGTCAGCCAGCCGCCATCCACCGCCACCACCTGGCCGGTGACGTAGGAAGCCTCGGGCGAGACCAGGAAGGCAATGACCGCCGCCACCTCCTCCGGCCTCCCGGCCCGACGCAGCGGCGTCGGGCGCAGGATGGCGCGGCGGTAATCCGGGTTCTTCAGATGGCCCTCGGTCATCGCCGTCGCGATGACGCCGGGCGCCACGGCGTTCACGGTGATGCCCTGCGGACCGATCTCGGCGGCGAGCTGGCGGGCGAATTGCGCGACGCCCGCCTTGGCGACGGCGTAGGGCGTGGTGCCGGGGTAGCCCGCCAGGCCGAAGGTGGAGGCGACGCTGACGATGCGCCCGCCCGGCCGCGGCAGATGCGGCAGCACCTCCCGCGTCACCCGCAGCACGGCGCCGAGATTGACCGAGAGGAAGCGCTCGATCAGCGCGTCGTCGGACTCCGCCAGCGGCTTCGAGCCGCCGATGCCGGCGTTGTTCACCAGGATATCGATGCGGCCGAAGGCGGCCAGCGCCGCCTCCGCCAGGCGCCGCCCCGCTCCCGGCGCGGCCAGGTCCAGCACCAGCGCCTCGGCGTCGAGCGCGGCGGCGGTTGCCGTCACCTCCGGCGCCAGATCCGCCAGCAGCACCCGCGCGCCCTCCTGCGCCAGCCGCGCCGCCGTGGCGGCGCCGATGCCGCGCGCCGCGCCGGTGACGATGGCCGCCCGGCCGGCAAAGCGGGCGGGATCAGGCAAGCCGGCCTCCATCCACCGGCAGGGCGACGCCGGTGATGAAGGCGGCGGCATCGCTCAGCAGGAACAGCACGGTCTCCGCTACCTCATCGGCCTGGCCGAAGCGCTGCATGGGGTGGCGGGCGCGGAAAGCGGCCTGGCGTGCCGCCTGCGCCAGCTCGTCCCCGGCCGAAGCGAAGGTCGCCTCCAGCATCGGCGTCTCGATGGAGCCGGGGCAGACGGCATTCACCCGGATGCCTTCCGCCGCATGCACCAGGGCGAGGCTCCGCGTCAGCATCACCACCGCGCCCTTGCTGGCGGAATAGGCCGGTAGGGTGGCGGAGCCCGCCAGCCCCGCCGTGGAGGCGAAGGTGACGATGGCGCTCCGCCCTGCCTCCCGCAGCTGCGGCAGCATGGCGCGGATGGTGAGCCAGGTGCCCTTGACGTTCACGTCGAAGAGCTGGTTCCATTCCGCCTCCTCCAGCAGCTCCGGCGGCAGGGCGGGGCCGAGGATGCCGGCCGCGGTCACCAGCAGGTCGGCCGGGCCGAAGCGGGCGGCGCAGGCGGCGGCGGCGGCTTCCAGATCCTCCGCTTTGGTCACGTCGCCCGTCACCGCTTCCGCATGCGGGCATTGGGTGGCGGTACCCGCCAGGCCGACCGCGCTGCGGTCGAAGAGCAGCAGCCTCGCCCCCTCCCGCGCCAGGGCCAGGGCCGTGGCCCGCCCAATTCCGGACCCGGCGCCGGTGACCATGGCCACGCGGCCTTCGAAGCGACCTGCCATCCGCCTCCGCCTGTACAGCGCCGCAGCATGGGACCAAGCGATGACGCACAGGTCAACTGGGTCCCGCTATTTTCCCCGCGCCTCCGCCAGGTGGTCGAAGCGCCGGGTGAAGCTGCCGAGGCCCTGGGTCTGGCTGCGCAGCTCGATGATGAGGTCGGCAAGCTCCGCTTCCGGCACCAGCGCCTCCACCGTCTCCCAGCCCGCCTCATCCTCCAGCGTGGCGAAGCCCAGGATCTGGCCGCGCCGTGCCGTCAACAGGCGCTGCGCCCCGGGCGCATGGCCAGGCGGCACCCGCAGGGTGACATGGTCCACCGGCTCCAGCAGCACCGGCCCGGCCTTGGCCAGCCCCTCCTGCATCGCCATGCGGGTGGCGGTGGCGAAGGCCATGTCGCTGCTGTCCACGGCATGGAAGGTGCCGTCCAGCAGCGTCACCGCCACATCCACCACGGGATGGCCGAGCGGTCCCTTCTTCGTCGCCGCCTCGGCGGCCTCGGCGACGGCGGGGATGAAGCGCTTCGGCACCGCGCCGCCCACCACCTTCTCGTCGAAATGGAAGCCGGCGCCGCGCGGCCGCGGGGTGATCTCCAGCTTCACATCGGCGAACTGGCCATGCCCGCCGGTCTGCCGCTTCAGCCGGGCATGCTGTACCACGCCGTGGCGGATGCTCTCCCGATAGGGGATGAGCGGACGGGCGGTCTTCAGCTTCACCCCCGCCATGCCGGCCAGCCGTTCCAGCGCCGCGCGCAGATGCAGCTCCCCCTGGCCGGAGAGCAGGGTCTGGCCGGTCTCGGCGTCGAGGCTGAGGCCGAGCGCGGGGTCCTCCTCCGCCAGACGCTGCAGCGCGGCGGAGAGGCGCACCTCATCCTTGCGGTCCTCGGGCAGCAGGGCCAGGGCGTGCAGCGGCGCGGGCGGCGCCGGGAAGGGCAAGGGCGGGCCGCCCAGGGTGGTGCCGGCCGTCACGCCCTCCAGCCGGCCGAGGGCGAGGATCTCGCCCGCCGCCCCCTCCCCGGCTTTCTCCAGCTCTCCCCCCGGCGCGCGGTAGAGCCCGCCGATGCGCTGCCCGGCGAGGGTCGTGCCGTCCCGCAGCGGCCCGCGCCAGAGCCGCGCCCAGGCCAGGCGCCCGGCATGGCCGGCCTGGCGGGTGCGAAAGATCTGCGCCAGCGGCGGCCCCTCCGCCGCGATGCCGAGCCGGGCGGCGGTCGCGGCGGGGCCGGGCGTGTCGTGCCGCAGCGCCTTCCACAGCCGCCGGATGCCGCCCGCGGCGGCGGCGGCGCCGAACAGCACGCCGATGACAGCGCCGCGCGCCTCGCCCCATTGCAGCGGGCGGTAGATCTCGGGTGGCTCGGTCGGCTGCTCCTCCAGCAGCTTCTCCAGCAGCGCGTCATCGTGGTCGGCAAGGTTTTCCAGCAGGGCGGTGCGGGCCTCCACCTCGCGCGGCCGCACCGCCTCCGGCAGCGGGATGCGCTCCGAGGCCTCGCCGCTGCGGTAGCGGTAGGCGCGCTCGTTCACCAGATCGACATAGCCGGTGACGGCACCGTCCTCCCGGATCGGCACCTGGCGCAGCAGCAGGCGGCGGCTGGTCTCGGCCTGCAGCATGGGCAGCATCTCGCGCAGCAGCCCGTCGAACTGGTCGATCTTGTTGAGGAAGAGCAGCGCCGGCAGCCCGGCCGCCTCGATCTGGCGGAAGATGGGGCCGAGCGCGGCGGCGCGGCCGGCGACCGGCTCCGCCACCACCAAAGCGAGATCGGCGACAGCGAGGGCGCAGGCCGCGTCATGGGCGAATTCGACGGAGCCGGGGCAGTCCAGCAGCGCCCAGCTTTCCGCGCCGTGGGCGGCATGGGCGATGCGTAGCTCGCCCGGGGAGGCGCGCGCGGCGCCGCGGCGCAGCGGTAAATCGACGGCGGCCAGCAGCGCCTCGAACAGGGTGGATTTGCCGCTGCCCTGCGGCCCGACCAGCGCGATGCAGCGCGGCCCGGCCGCGCCGCCTCCTCTGCCCGGGTCGCTGCTCCGCATGAGGTCTTCTGGCATGGACGTGCCCTCCGCATGGCGGCGGGCCGGCACGGGCGGCAAGGCGGCGCGCGTGGCGGCCGGCCGATGGGCCTTTGCGGCCCTGTTGGCTGCGCCGCGCCGGGGCGAGGCGCCGGGCCAGCCTAGAGCAATATCCAGCCAAGTGGAATCACGTGATCGGATGTCCCGGCACGGAAACATAATGTCTTGAGGAGCTTATCCGCGGTCCGACGGCGCGGTGGCTGCTCCGGGCACCGCGGGCGCGGCCGGCAGGAGGATCACGCCGCGGCATGCAGGCCCGCTCGCCGCGCGGCAAGTCGGAGGCGATGCACGATTCGGCAAGATTCGTCGCCTAGATTGTCCCGCGGCATGAGACTGTCACAGGCGGGTGGGATTTCAGCTCACCGGGTGCGGCGATGCATGAAAGGATCTGTGACCCGATGACTCCCGCCCTCTCCCCCTCCCCCGCGGCCGGGATCTCGGCTCCCCTCTCCCTGGGGCTGGCCGGGCTGGTGGCGCTGGCGCTGCTGCCGCCCGAGGCGAGCTTCCTGGCCGGGCTGGCGGGGGCGCTCTGGCTTGGCCTGACCATCGCCGCGGCGCGGCGGCGGCTGCTGGAGCGGGGCCAGGCCGGCTGAGCCCCCGGCGCGCCACGGCGATAGCGGCAGGGCTGCGCGCAGGCCGCCTCTTCCGCTGCTGCACCGCCGGGTTAGGCTGGGCGGGCAAGCGAGGGGGAGGGACGCATGAGCGAGGCACGGGCCGGCAATCTCGGCGAATACCCGTTGACGGGGAAGGTCGCAGTCATCACCGGCGGCAGCAACGGCATCGGCGCCGCCGCAGCGCGGCGCCTGGCGGCGGCCGGGGCGAAGGTGGCGGTGGGCTACAACCAGGGGGTGGAGCGAGCCCGGGCGCTGGCGGCGGAGCTGCCGGGCACAGGCCATCTCGCGCTGCGCACCCCGATGGAGGACAGCGCGGCGCTGCGCGCGGCCGCCGCCGAGGTGCAGGCGAAGCTCGGGCGCTGCGACGTGCTGATCAACTCCGCCGCCGTGACGCGGCCGGTGCCGCATGCGGACCTCGAGGCGCTGGACGACGAGCTGATCGACCGCGTGCTGGTGACGAATGTGCGCGGGCCCTTCGCCACCATCCGCGCCTTCGCCCCCCTGCTGAAGGCGAGCGGGGATGCGGTGATCGTCAACATCTCCTCGCTGGCCGCCCTCAGCGGCAGTGGCAGCAGCGTGATCTACGGCGCCTCCAAGGCGGCGCTGGACACGATGGGCATGTCCCTGGCGCGGGTGCTGGGGCCGGAGATCCGGGTGGTGTCCATCTCGCCCTCCATGGTGGCCACCGATTTCGTGCCGGGGCGCGGGCGCGAGGTGGTGGAGCGGCAGGCGGCGAAGACGCCGCTGAAGACGGTGACGGAGGCGGACGACGTGGCGCTGGCCATCATGGGCGCGATCACCCATCTGCGGCTGACCACGGGCAGCATCATCCTGGTGGATGGCGGCAACCACCTGTGAGCTGAGGCCGGCCGCGGGGAATCGCGCGAGGACGCCCCGGAAGGGCGCCGCGCGCGGTGCGGGCAGCCTGCCTGCGAGGTGATGCGCGGCGCCGCCGCCGGCTTCGCACCCGAACTGCGCGCGGTACGCGCACGCACGCAAGCCCCATGCAGGGGCAAGCCGCTGCAGCGGCGGCGCGCTCCATCCGGCGCCGGGCGCCGGAGCAGCCGCCGATCCGGCGGATCGCGACGTGACCCGCCGGATAAGGCTTTACCCTACGCCGCCTGCTCCAGCGTCGGCGCCACATCCGCTACGGTGGTGCGGTGCAGGTCGCGCACCTGGGTCGCGTCGTAGCGGCGGGCGCGGTGCATGGTGACGCGGTTGTCCCACATCACCAGGTCATGCGGCCGCCAGACATGGGCGTAGACGAATTCGCGCTGCGTCGCGTGCTCCGTCAGGTCGCGCAGCAGGGCGCGCGCTTCCGGCACCGGCCAGCCCTGGATGGCGCCGGCATGGGCGGAGAGGAACAGCGACAGCCTTCCGGTGCGCGGATGGCGGCGCACCAGGCGCTGCGGCACGGGCTGCCACTTCGCCACCTCCTCCGGCGTGAAATCGGTGAAGCCGAGGATGCCGCGGGAGAAGAGCTGGCTGTGCTCGGTGACGAGGTCGCGCGCCAGCGCCTTGGTCTCCGCATCCAGCGCATCCCAGGCGGCGCGCATATCGGCGAATTCGGTGTTGCCGCCGCTGCCCGGGATCACCCGCGCCGAGAGCAGGGAGTATTTCGCCGGTGTCGGCTTGAAGCTGCTGTCGGAATGCCAGAGCATGTTGCCCAGGCTGAACAGCCGCTTGCGGTCGTCCCGCGCCATCACCTTGCCGTCGCGCTCCAGGTTGGAGATGTCGTTCACCTCCATGGGAAGGCGGCGCGCCTGGCCCTGGACGATGTCGCCCGTCGCCAATTCCAGCGGCCCGAAATGCCGGCTGAAGGCGAGCTGCTGCTCGTCATTGATGTCCTGGTCGTGGAAGACCAGCACGCCGAAGCGGTCCATTCCCGCCTCGATCGCCGCCGCTTCCGCCGCGGTCACGCCCCGGCGGAGATCGACGCCCGCGACCTCCCCGACGAAATCCGGCCGCGCGGGGTTGATGGGGGTGATGGTAAGGGTCATTGCGCTTCCTCCCGGTTCCGGAGCTTGGCCCGGCTTGCCGCGGGGATGCTAGAGCAATATCCGAACGGCCTGCCCACGGCTGGTTGGCTGACCCGCAGGGTGATGCTCGCCATCGGCGCCCGGGCGGGCGGCACGACGCGTGTCCGGGTACCGGCGCGACCCGTCGGCCATTGCAGCCTCGCCCCGGCGCGACCAGGCTAGCCGGCGGGACACCGCGATCGGGGGCGAGGCGGGCTCCAACGGTTCGCCGGCGCACCACGCTTGCCGCCGCCTGTCCAGGCATGTGTAATTGTCCGGCTGATCAATGGCTAATCAATAGCCTCCGGAGGAAACATCCATGGCCCTCACCAGGCGCCAAACCCTTGCTGCGTCCCTGTCAGCCGCTGTCGGTGCAGCAGCGGGCGGCAGCGTCACCCGGGCCTACGCCCAGGCCGGTGGCGGCAGCGGCCGCCCGAAGCTGAAGCTCGGCATCATTTCCGACCTCGCCGGCCCCTATGCCGACCTGAACCGGCCCACCCTGCCCTGCGCCCAGCAGGCGCTGGAGGATTTCGACGTCGCCGGCCGCGGCTGGGACGTGGAGATCCTCTTCGGCCAGCATTTCGACAAGGCGGACAACGCCGTCACCATCGCCCGGCAATGGTTCGACCGGGAAGGCGTGGATGCGCTGCTCGACGTCAACACCTCGGCCACCTCGCTCGCGGTCGCCTCGGTGGCGCGGGAGAAGAACAAGGCGCTGTTGCTGTCCGGCCCCGGCACCACAGAGCTGACCGGCCGGCAGTGCTCGCCCAACCACATCCACTGGTCCTGGGACACCTACATGCTGGCGAGTTCCAGCGGATCGGCCGTGGTCAAGCGCGGCGGCGCCACCTGGTTCTTCGTCGCGGCCGACTATTCCTTCGGCCAGCAGCTGGTGAAGGATGCCGCCGGCGTCGTCGAGGCGAATGGCGGCAAGGTGCTCGGCACCACCTTCTACCCCTTCCCGACCACGACCGACTTCTCCTCGCTGCTGCTCCGCGCCCAGGCCTCGGGCGCCAAGGTGCTGGCGTTGGGCAATGCCGGGGCCGACCTGCAGAACTGCATCAAGCAGGCGCGCGAGTTCGGGCTGAACCGCAGCATGACCATCGTCAGCCTGCTGACCTACGACACCGATGTGCGGATGCTGGGCCTTCCGGTGGCGCAGGGGCTGATGACCACCCAGGCCTATTACTGGGACCTGAACGACCGCACGCGCGCCTTCAACACCAGGGTGCGGCCGAAGACGCCGGAATTCTGGCCGAACATGGCCAATGCCGGGATCTATGCCCAGACCTTGCACTACCTGAAGGCGGTCGCGGACATGGGCGTCACGGCGGCAAAGGCGGATGGTGCGGCGGCCATCGCGCGCATGAAGGCGATCCCGACCGACGATGACTGCTTCGGCCCGGGCCGCATCCGCGAGGACGGCCGCAAGCTGCACCCCGCCTACCTGATGCAGGTGAAAGCGCCAGGCGAGAGCAGCGGCAAGTATGACGTGCTGAAGCTGCTGGCGACGGTGCCGCCGGAGGATGCCTTCCGGCCGATGAGCGCTGGGGGATGCCCGCTGGTGCCGAGCTGAACGCCGGGGGACGGGAGGGAGCATCCTTCCCTCCTACCCCCTTAATTCTTCCATGAGGCTGCCTCGGGCCATCGAACCGACGGGAGCCCTTGGCGAGCAGGGGCTTCGGAGGGTGCGGCACTACCGCAACCGGTGTCCCTTCCCCATCACCGCCCGAGCGTCGCGAGCGCCGCGCAGATCCGCTCGATCTGCTCCTCCGTCAGTTCCGGATACATCGGCAGGCTGAACACCTCCTCCGCCGCCCGCGCCGTCTCCGCGCAGCCGGCCGGCCCCAGCGCGATGCGGTCCCTGTAGGCGGGCTGCAGATGGACCGGCGCCGGGTAATGGATGCCGGTGCCGATGCCCTGGGCCTTCAGCGCCGCCATCATCGCGGCGCGGTCCGGGCTGCGCAGCACGTATTGGTGGAAGACATGCTCGGCGCCCGGGCGCCGTTCCGGCGGCGCGATGGGCCCGCCGGCCAGCGCCGCGTCGTAGCGCGACGCGATCTCCCGCCGCTTCGCATTGCCGGCATCCAGCGCCGTCAGCTTCACCCGGAGGATCGCCGCCTGCACCTCGTCCAGCCGGGAATTCACCCCGACCATGGCGGAGATGTAGCGCTCCCTCCAGCCATATTGCCGGATGGCGGCGATGCGGTCGGCCAGCTCGAAATCATCCGTCGCCAGCACGCCGCCATCGCCGAGCGCGCCGAGATTCTTCGTGGGGTAGAGGGAGAAGGCCGCCGCCGAGCCCAGCGTGCCGAGCTTGCGGCCATGCAGCGTCGCGCCATGCGCCTGGGCGCAATCCTCGATGAGGGCGACACCCGCGCGGTTGCAGGCCTCCAGCATGGGGCCGAGGTCGCAGGCCTGGCCATAGAGATGCACGGCAATGGCGGCGCGGACCGGCGGCAGGCCGGGCGGCGGGTCCTCCAGCACCGCGGCCAGCTCGTCCGGGTCCATGGTGTAGCTGTCCGGGTCGATGTCCAGCAGCAGCGGCGTGGCGCCCGCCATCTCGATGGCGGCGACGGTGGCGACCGCGGTGTGGGAGACGGTGGCGACGGTCGAGCCCTCCCCCACCCCCATGCCGCGCAGGATCAGCGCCAACGCATCCGTGCCATTGGCGCAGCCGATGGCCCGGGTGGTGCCGAGCCAGGCGGCGAATTCCTGCTCGAAGGCCTCGCCTTCCTTCCCCAGGATATACCAGCCGGAGGCGAGGGCGCGCGCCACGGCGGCGTCGATCTCGGCCTTCTGCGCCTGGTAGCCGGCGCCGGGATTGGCCTGCGGAATCATCGGAAGCGGGTCCATCATCCCCTCACGTGTAATCGGCCAGGCGGCTGCGGTACCAGTCGAGCGAGCGGCGCAGCCCCTCATCCAGCCCGACCAGCGGCGCCCAGCCCGTCGCCTCGCGGAAGGCGCGGTCATCGGCATGGTAGCTGCCGATGTCGATGGGCGCCCGATCGGCCGGGAATTCCTTCACGCTGTAGTGACCTCGCCCGTCATTCGCGGCGATCAGCCGCTCCGCGAGGTCGAGCAGCGAGGCGGGCGGCGACCCGCCGAGGTTGAAGACGCGGCCGGCCACTTCGGGCTGCGGCGCCGCCTCGGCCGCCAGCAGGAAGGCGCGCACCACATCGTCCACATAGGTCAGGTCGCGGAGCTGCTCGCCGCCCCAGACCTCGAAGGGCTCGCCCTTCAGCACCTGGCGGATCCAGATGCCGAGGAAGGTCTGCCGCGCATCGCGGATGCGCAGCCGCGGACCGTAGCAGTTCGTCAGGCGCAGGGAGACGACGGGGCGCTTCAGCACCCGCTGTTCCAGCAACCAGTACTGCTCGCCGGCCCATTTGGAGACGCCATTGGCATCCGGCGGGTTCACGGGATGGAGCTCATCCACCGGCAGGGAGAGCGGGCGGCCGTAGAATTGCCGCGTGGAGGCATGGACGACGGTGGCCTTCGGCGCCGCGTCCCGCATCACGCCGATGAGGCGGACCTGGGCGACGGCGTTGATGGCGATGTCCGCCACCGGGTCCTTCTGCCCGCCCATATGGCTGGTCTGCGCCGCCATGTTGAACAGCACGTCCACGTCCTGGCAGAGCGAGTGCAGTTCCACGTCGCGGATGTCGCCGCGCACCAGCAGCACGCCGGCGCCTTCCAGATTGGCCATGTTGGCGCCGCCATCCGGGTTCATGACGTCCAGCGCGGTGGTGCGGGCGCCGAGCGCGGCCAGGGCATGGCAGAGCGCACTGCCGAGGAACCCGGCCCCCCCCGTCACCAGCACCCGCTTGCCCCGCCAGAAGGCAGCCCGTTCAGCCTCGGTCATCGCACCCTCTTACCCCGCGCAGGCCATGCCCGCACCCTGTTGTCGCCCCGGATTGCGGCGGAACCGCGCCTATTCGCCGGCGGCGCCGCGGCGGTTTTCGGGCGCCGCATGCGGCCCCTCCCCCGCCTCTGCCACGCCCAGCCGGCTGCCGCGCACGATCTCGAGGAAGCCGAAGAGCAGCAGCAGCTGCCCCGCCAGCATCTGCAGCCCGGCCAGCAGCCGGATGCCATCATCCATCGGCTGGATGTCGCCATAGCCCACGGCGGAGAGGGTGACGACGCTGAAATGCAGCGCATCCGAGAAGCCGAGCCGCATCGGCCCCTCCGACCCATGGAACAGCGGCGCCTTCGAGGCACCGTCGGCGATGCGGTAGAGGCAGCCGAACCCCACCGCCAGCAGCGACCAGAGGCTGGAATAGGCGGCAATGGGCACGGCGAGGCGCGACAGCCGCCGGGTGACGTTGCGGAAGATGATGGCGACATCGACCAGCAGCCGCACCACATCGGCCACCGCGACGGCGCCGATCAGCGCGATCATGCCCATCGCCGCCAGCAGCGCCCAGCCCTGCTCCACCGGCACCAGGCGGTTCACCGGCGCGGCGAGGCAGACGACGCCCACGGCGCCGATGGCGCCGAGCCAGCGTGCGACGCGCGGCAGATGGGTCAGGTCCGCTGTCGCATCCTGCTGCGCCCAGGCACGCAGCGTCTCCCGCTGGCCCCGGCAGGCGATGACGAAGGCGGCGACCGGCAGCAGGAAGCCGAGGGCGCGCATCCATTCCGGCGCCTCCGGGAAGCCGGCGCGGCCCATGATGACGTAGAGGCAGCCATACATCGCGAGGCCATTGGCGGTGCCGAGGGCGAATTGCGGCCCATGCGGGAAGATCAGGTAGAGCATCCCCACCGCCGCCGCGGCGCCGCCCAGCAGGACCAGGGAGAAGCCGGCCCCCTGGTCGGCGACCGCCGCGGCCACCAGCAGGATCAGCGCGAAGGGGAGGCCGATGGCCGAAGCGAAGCCCGCCGGCGCGCCGCGAGGGCGGCGCCCGATCACCTTGCCGCATCCTCCGGCAGGGCGGCGATCCCGGTAACCTCGACGCGCCAGGCGGGGTCCACCAGCTTCGCCTCGATGGTCATGCGGGCCGGCTTGGCGCGGGGGTCCAGCCAGCGGTCCCAGGCGCGGTTCATCGCCGGGGCTTCGGTGATGTCCCGCAGCACCACGGTCACGCTCAGCAGACGGGACTTGTCGGTGCCGGCTTCGGCCAGCAGGGCGTCGATCTGCGCCAGGATGTCGGCGGTCTGGCCTTCGGTGTCCAGGCTGGAATCATCCGCCACCTGGCCGGCCAGATAGACCAGCCCGCCCTGCACCACCGCGCCCGAAAGCCGCTCTTCCTCGCCGATTCGCCGAATGGCCATGGTTCTCCTCCCCTCCTGCCGGGCGAGGGAGGCGTCTCCCCCCCTCCGGCCCAGCGACATCCCTGGCCTGGATGGCCGGGTCAAGCCCGGCCGTGGCACAGGGAAGAGGCTTGCTGCCGCGCCCCATGCGCCGCCGCCCCGCCCGACCACCCGCTGCCCTGCCGCGGCTTCGTCGCGGCAGGCTGTGCAAACTGCCGATCGCCAGGCGACATCCGGGGGCCCCCATGGCGTCGCGCCAGCGACATCATGGGGAGCTGGGGTCTGTCAGGGACTGGGCGAGGCGGAGGGCTGGCGAGGGATCTGTGTGCTCGGCAGGAGGGCGGCGCAGCCAAGGCCGGTTGCCTTGGCAAGCCGACCGACGCCCCCGGTGCGAAGAAGATCCGCCAGACCGACCCGAGGCCCATTCCCTAACAGGTCTTAGGCCATGGC
>NZ_JAMZIK010000055.1 GCF_024178315.1 Siccirubricoccus soli
CTGTGTGCTCGGCAGGAGGGCGGCGCAGCCAAGGCCGGCTGCCTTGGCAAGCCGACCGACGCCCCCGGGGCGAAGAAGATCCGCCAGACCGACCCGAGGCCCATTCCCTAACAGGTCTTAGGCCATGGCCGGCAGGGCGCGGCCGCCGGCGAGGCGGAGGATGCGGGTGGGGCGCTCCACGCCCACCAGCCGGTGCGCGATGAGGATGACCGTGCGCCCGGCCATCACGCTTTCCAGCGTCTCCAGGAAGGCCCGCTCCGTCTCGGCATCGAGGCCGGCGGTCGGCTCGTCCAGGATCACCACCGGCGCGGCGGAAAGCAGTACCCGCGCCAGGGCCAGACGCCGGGCCTGGCCACCGGAGAAGCGCGCCCCGGCCTCGCCGCAGCGCGTCGCCAGCCCTTCCGGCAGGGCGCGGACCAACTCGCCGATGCCGGCGCGGTCCAGCGCCCGCCACAGCGCCGCATCCGGCGCAGCCGGCGCGGCGAGGCGGAGATTGGCGGCGATGCTGTCATCGAACAGCCGCGCATCCTGGGTGAGGCAGGTGATGCGGCGGCGCACCTCCTCGGCCGTCAGGCTGGCGAGATCGACGCCGCCCAGGGTGATCCGCCCCGACTGCGGCGCCGCCAGCTTCAGCAGCAGGGCGGCGAGGCTCGACTTGCCGGCGCCGGAGGGGCCGAGCAGGGCGAGGCGCGCACCCTCCGGGATCTCCAGCTCCAGCCCGTCGAAGACCGGCGGCCGGTCCGGCGCCCAGGCGAAATGCAGGCCCTCGATGCGGATGCCGGTGCCCGCGGGCAGCGGCGCTGGGTTGTCCGGCTCGGTCACCGGCGGCCTGGTGTCGGCGGCCTCGAACAGGCGGCGGGCGGCGGCGGCGGCCTGGGCCAGCGAGGTGCCGGCGCGGGGCAGCGCCCCCACCGCCTCCGCTGCCGCGACGGCGAGGAAGACGCCGAGCACAGCAAGGCCGAGCCCCTCCGCGCCGTTGGCCAGCGCCCAGGCCAGGGCGCCGAGCAGCGCGGCCTGCACCAGCAACCCGCCCGC
>NZ_JAMZIK010000056.1 GCF_024178315.1 Siccirubricoccus soli
GCCCGCCTGGGCACCCTGGCCCACCGCCTGCCCCACCGCGGCCGGCAAGGCGCCGCCCGCCGGCTCCGCCGCACCGCTGCGCGCACGCGGGCGTGCGGCCTCGGCGCCGCCCTGCGGCTCGTTCTGCTTTCCATCGGCCATGGCTGCTGTCCCATCCTGACTGGGTCCGCCGGCACCGGTCGGGTGGCCGCTTGGGGCCGTGCCCCAGGCCGGACCCACACCGGGCCGTCAACCAGGGGAAGTGCTGCACCGCAGCGTAGTTCCACGCTCCCGACGGCATCATCCATTCTTCACGCGAGCGACACTCGGCGGCTTCCCTCCCCGATTGCGCCGCCCGACCGTCGCCCCGCCACAACGAACCCGCGGCCCGCCGCGACGCTCTCCCGCCATCCCCTCCGAGGAGCGCGCCATGCCGAGGAACGCCGCCGACTTCCTGGTCGAGACCCTGATCGACTGGGGCATCGACACGATCTTCGGCCTGCCCGGAGACGGCATCAACGGCGTGATGGAGGCGATCCGCACCCGCCAGGACAAGCTCCGCTTCATCCAGGTCCGGCATGAGGAGACGGCCGCCTTCATGGCCTGCGCCCATGCGAAATGGACCGGGCGCATCGGCTGCTGCCTCGCCACCAGCGGCCCGGGCGGCATCCACCTGCTGAACGGCCTCTACGACGCGAAGCTGGATCGTGCGCCGGTGCTGGCCATCACCGGGCTACAGTACCACGACATGCTGGAGAGCTTCACCCAGCAGGATGTCGATCTCGACAAGCTCTTCCAGGATGTGAGCATCTACAACACCCGCATCATGAGCGCGGCGCATATCGGCAAGGCGGTGGAGCTGGCCTGCCGCAGCGCCCTCGCCCGCCGGGGCGTGGCGCATCTCACCCTGCCGGTGGATGTGCAGGAGGAGACGCTGGAGGAGGCGTCCCCCTCGCCGCGCAACAAGCCGCACCCGGCGGGGATGCGGGCGGCCGAGGGGCTGCTGCTGCCGCGGCCGGAGGATCTCGACCGCGCCGCGGCGCTGCTGAACGACGCCTCCCGCGTCGCCATCCTGGCCGGGCGCGGCGCGCTCGGCGCCACGGCGGAGCTGGAGCGCTGCGCCGATCTGCTCGGCGCGCCGGTGGCCAAGGCGCTGCTCGGCAAGGCGGTGATGGCGGATGACCATGCGCTGACCACGGGCGGCATCGGGCTCTACGGCACCTTCGGCACGCATCGCGCCATGGCGGGCTGCGACGCGCTGCTCATCATCGGCAGCACCTTCCCCTATGTGGAATACTATCCGCAGCCCGGCCAGGCGCGGGCAGTGCAGATCGACCGCGACGCCCAGCATATCGGCCTGCGCCACCCGGCGGAGGTGGGGCTGGTGGGCGATGCCAAGGCGGTGCTGGAGGAGTTGAACGCACGGCTGAAGCGGAAGGCGGATCGAAGCTTCCTCGCCGATTGCCAGAAGGAGGCGCGGCGCTGGCGGGAGGTGCTGGCGGCGGGGCTCACGCCGCCGCGCACGCCGATGCATCCCGGCGCGCCGCTCGCCGTCCTGTCCCGCCGCCTGACGGCGGATGCGGTGGTGGTGACGGATAGCGGGCATAATACCGGCCTCACCGCGCGCTACCTGGATCTCGGGCCGAGCCATGCCTTCGGCGTCTCCGGGCTGCTCGCCTCCATGTCCTGCGGCCTGCCCTATGCCATGGCGGCGGCGCTGGCCTTCCCGGGGCGGCCGGTCTTCGCCGTGGTGGGGGATGGCGGGCTGGCCATGCAGCTCGGCGAGCTGGCGACGGCGGTGCGCTACCGCCTGCCGGTGAAGCTGCTGGTCATCAAGAACAACACCCTCGGCCAAATCAAATGGGAGCAGATCCTGTTCCTCGGGAATCCCGAATACGAGTGCGACCTGCAGCCCATCGACTTCGCCAAGGCGGCGGAGGCGGTTGGCGCGCAGGGCTTCTCGGTCAGCGAGCCGGGAGCGCTGGAGGAGAGGATGCAGGCCTGGATGGCGGCGCCCGGCCCGGCGGTGCTGGAAGTGGCGGTGGATCCCAACGAGCCGCTGCTGCCCGCCGTGGTCTCGGAGACCTACCGCAAGCACCTGGAGAAGGCGCTGGAAGCCGGAACCGCCGGCGCGGAGGCGCTGAAGGCCGCGCTGCGGCGGCTGCCGGCAAAGGCGATGATGGAAGCGAAATAGGTCCTGGTCCGCAGCCTCAGGGCAGGGTCCGGAGGGAAGCTCTTCCCCCCGGCGGGAGTGCAGAGGGCAGCGCCCTCTGCCGGGGGCCTGGGGGCAATGCCCCCAACGGATCCCAGGGCCGCTCCGACGCCGTCGCCGCCAGATGCCGCGCGATCTCCGCCGCCGAGGGTTCCCGCAGCGCCGAGAAGGGCCGCGCCCAGCGGCTCCAATGCGGGTTGCAGCCGGGATCGAGCAGCAGCCCCTCCCCCCAGCGCTCCGTCAGCCTTTGCGCCTCCGCCTCGGCGCGTTCCTGTCGGCCGCGGTCGGCATCGTCATGGCCGCGCGACTTGCTCTCGTAGTGCAGCAGCGCGATCTGCGGCGCGTAGAGCACCTGCAGCCCCGCCGCCCGCAGCTTCAGGCAGAGATCGACATCGTTGAAGGTAATGGGCAGCGAGGTCTCGTCGAAGCCGCCCACCCCGAGGAACGCCTCCCGCCGGCAGCCGAGGAAGGCGCCGGTCACCGCCCCCGCCGCCCGCAGCGCCTGCCAGCGGCCGCCCGGCCCGCCCTCTTCCGCCGCGGCGCCGACGCCCTCATGCGCCGCCAGCTTCTCCTGCCCCAGCAGCACGCCGGCATGCTGGATGGTCATGTCCTCATAAAGCAGGCGGGCGCCGACGGCGCCGACCTCCGGCTCCGCCAGCAGCCGCCGCAGCCAGAGATCCCAGCCCTCGCTCAGCATCCGCGTGTCGTCATTGAGGAAGAGCAGGATGCCGCCGCGGGTGCGGGCCACCGCCTGGTTGTTCAGGCGGGACCAGTTGAAGGGCTCGTCCAGCCGCAGCACCGGGCAGCCGAGCCCGGCGAGGATCGCCAGCGTCTCCGGCGCGTCGGAGCCATTGTCGATGACCAGGGGCTCCAGCAGGGTCGGGCGGGCGGCCTTCGCCGCCAGGCTGGCCAGCGCCTCCCGCAGCATCGTCCCGCCATTGCGCGTCGGCACGATGACGCTGATGCGCGTCTCGTCCCCCGGCCAGGTGGCAGGCGGGTCCAGCAGCCAGGGGTGGCGCAGCAGGGGGCGGAGGCCGGGCGGCGGCATCTCCGGCGCGGCCGGGGCCACCGAATCCTCCGCCAGCCGGGCATGCAGCAGCCGGGGGATGTGCGCCACCGGCCCCTGCCGGGCCAGCGCCGCCCAGAGCAGCCAGCGGGAGGTCGCGGAGCCCACCGCCTCCCAGGCCGCCAGCAGCGCCTCCCGCCGCGCGCAGACCAGCTCCCCGGCCGGGTTGGCGAAGGCGAACCGCCAGGGGTCCAGCGCTTCCCGCAGCACCGGGTCGTGGTGCAGGGGGTGGTCGCGGAAGCGCTCGGTGACGGCATCCTCGTCGCTATAGGCGGCGACGGAAGTCGGATGCGCCGCCAGGGCATGGCCGAACCAGGCGAAGGCCGCGGGGGCGAAGAGCGTGCCGGCGCTGGCCAGCAGCAGGAGGGATGCCTGGGGCAGTTCGCGCTCCGCCCCGGTCTTGCCCAGGGAAATCCGCGGGTCGCGCGCCGCCGCCTGCTCCGCCAGGGCGCGCAGCCCGCCGCTCTCCGGCACCAGCAGCGTCGTGGTCCAATCGGTGGCGGTCTGTGCGGCCAGGCTGTCCAGCGTCCGCCGCAGACCGCGCACCGTGGCCCCCGCCGTCTCCAGCATCAGGTGCAGCGGGGCGGTGGGGCCGGCGGGCGGGGTGATGGCATGGCGGTGGCGGAAGGTGCCGTGCAGGGCGGGGGGCCAGGCGGCGAAGCTCTCCACCTGGGGCAGCATCATCTCCAGCCGCTGCAGCAGGGCGCGCGCCTCGGCCAGCTCGGCGGCCAGGCGCTGCACCGTCTCCTCCGCCTCGGCGAAGAGGGTCTCCAGCAGGAATTCCTGCCCGATCGGCCGCCCGGTCCGTGCGTCATGGATGCGGAAGCGGCGCGGCCCGCTGCCCCGCGCGGCGCGGCCATCCCATTGGAGGCGGAAGCCGGAGGCCGGCGCATCCGGCGCGTCCCGCCGCTGCCGGTCGGCGCGGCCGAAGCCGACCGGGCTGCCATTGCAGCGCAGCTCCACCTCCAGCGGCTCGCCCGGCCGCGCCCGGTCCTCCGCCCAGCCGACGATGAGGTCGCCGGTGACATAGGCGATGGCGCCGGTGGCGCTGCCCCGCGCCGCGGCCATGCCCTCCTCCAGCGCCGCCCGGGCATCGGTCCAGAGCAGGCCGTGCAGCCGCGTCAGCTCCTCGGCCACCGCCGGCAGGGTGAGCAGCGCATGCAGCAGGGCGAGCGCATCCGGCGGTGCCGGCGGCAGGCAGAGGCGTTGGCTGAGCCAGCCATCCAGCTCGATGAGCTGGGCCGGGGAGAGGCCAAGATGCGGCACGGCATGGTCGCCGACCAGCCGGTGCAGCACCCTCTCCCGGAATTCCGGGGAGGCGAGGAGCGAGCAGAGCAGGCCCCAGAGCGTGCCGCCGGCATGGGCGGCGGCGATGGCCGGGCTTTCCACCGGCCGGCCGAGCACGCCGAGATAGGACATCGCCACATCCTCGCCGCCGATGCGGGCGCCGCGCAGATGGGCGAGGCCGGAGGAGAGGCCCGGCAGGGCGGCGTTCAGCGCCGCCTGCTCCCCGGGGAAGAGCAGGCCGAGCATCTCGGCGACGAAGGAAAGGCGGAACAGCGCACCGACCAGCCCGCCCGGCCAAAGGGTGGGCGGCTCCGCCCCCAGCCTCTCCTGCAGCCAGGCGGCGACGGCGGCGCGGGAGGAAGGGTCGAGCCGCGCCTCCGGCAGGGCACTGCCGGCCAGCAGGGGCTGGATCACCGCGGCGCGGCAGGCCGGGCTTTCCAGGGTCTGGCGCAGCAGAACGGCCAGCGGCAGGGCCTGGCCGACGGGCAGATGTGCCTCTGGCGGGCCGGCGAAGAGCAGGGCGGCGAGGAGCCGCCGGTCCTCCTCTCCGGCCGTCTGGGTGGCGAGATGGCAGGGGCTGCGCGCCGGGTCGGCCGCCAGGGCGGCGAGCCGCGCCTGCTGCGCAGCGGGCAGGCCGGTGATGCGGGCGGCGATCTCTGGCGCGCCGAGCAGCCCGGCGGTGAGGGTGCCGGGGGAGCAGGGCAGCGCGAGCGCCGCGGGACTCAGCAGCCCTTCCCGCGCCGCCCAGTCCCAGGCGCTGCGCAGCTCCTCGGGAGAGAGGGTGACGTGGCGGGTCAGCCTGCCGGCCGCGAGGCGGGAAAGGACGGTGCCGAACTCCGCCGAGCGCACCACGGCCGCCCGCAGCGCCGCAGGGCCGAGCCCGGCCCGGGCCGCCATCTCCTCCGCCGTCGGGCTGCGACCGAGCAGCGCGCGATAGGCCTCAGCGGGCACGGAACGGGCCAGGCGGAAGCGAGGGGTGGGACGGGGCCTTGCCGCTGGGGGGCGTCATGCGCGCGGATGCTCTGCGGTGGCGGCGGCGCCTGTCAACGCCCGCTGCCGCCCGGCGGCGCCGGGCGGCAGCGGGGCGGAAGCGGGCGCGGACTCAGCCGGCGGCGTGATGCAGCAGGGCTTCCAGGTAGCGGCCATAGCCGCTGTTGTGCAGCGGCCGCGCCACCTTGAGGAGCTGGGCATCGTCGATGAAGCCCTTGCGCCAGGCGACTTCCTCGGGCGAGGCGACCTTCTGGCCGGTGCGCTTCTCGATGGCGCGGACGAACTCGCCGGCCTCCAGCATGCTGTCATGCGTGCCGGTATCCAGCCAGGCATAGCCGCGGCCGAGCCGGGCGACGCGCAGCGAGCCTTCCTCAAGATAGACCCGGTTGAGGTCGGTGATCTCCAGCTCCCCGCGCGGCGAGGGCTTGAGGGCGCGGGCGATGGCGGGGGCGCGACCGTCGTAGAAATAGAGGCCGGTCACCGCCCAGTCGGATTTCGGCAGCTTCGGCTTCTCCTCGATGGTCAAGGCACGGCCCGTGGCATCGAATTCCACCACGCCATAGCGCTCGGGATCGGCGACGCGATAGGCGAAGACCGCCGCACCTCGCTCTCCCTGCGCCTCCGCCATGCGCGCATCCAGCTCATGCCCGTGGAAGATGTTGTCGCCGAGCACCAGGGCGGAGGGACCGCCGGCGAGGAATTCCTCCGCCAGCACCAGCGCCATGGCGATGCCGTTGGGCTTCTCCTGCACCTGGTAGACGAGCTTGATGCCCCATTGGCTGCCATCGCCCAGCAGGCGCTGGAACAGCGGCATGTCATGCGGCGTGGAGATCACCATGATCTCCCGGATCCCGGCCAGCATCAGCACCGAGAGCGGGTAGTAGACCATCGGCTTGTCATAGACCGGCAGGAGCTGCTTGGAGACAGCCAGCGTTGCCGGGTAGAGGCGCGTGCCGCTGCCGCCGGCGAGGACGATGCCTTTCATCAATTGCTCTCCTTCGCGGGCAGCAGCGCATCCAGGCAGCGATCGAGGCCCTGGCGCCAATCGGCAGCGGCGATGCCGAGCCGTGCGGCGGCCCGGCTGCAATCCAGCCGGGAATTGGCCGGGCGCGTCGCCTTGGTGGGATAGTCGGCGGTGGTGATGGCGGTCAGCTTCGGCGCGGGCTGGCCGCGCTTCGCCGCACCCTCGAAAATCGCCGCGGCGAAGCCGTGCCAGGTGGTGAAGGGCTGGCCGGTCAGGTGGAAGACGCCGAAGCAGGAATCGCCTGCCTTGGCCGCCACCAGCCTCGGCAGGATGGCGATGGCGGCATCGGCCAGGTCGTCGGCGAAGGTGGGAGCACCGTGCTGGTCCGCCACCACCCGCATCTCCGGCCTTTCCTTGCCGAAGCGCAGCATGGTCTTGACGAAGTTGTTGCCATGCGCCGAGCAGACCCAGGCGGTGCGCAGGGTGACGCTGCGCGGCTGCGCCAGGTGCAGCAGCAGCTCCCCGGCCAGCTTGGAGGCGCCATAGACCCCGACCGGGGCAGGCGCGTCTTCCTCGGTATAGGGGCTGTCCTTGACGCCGTCGAAGACATAGTCGGTGGAGTAGTGCACCACTGGGATGCCGGCGCAGGCGGCCGCCTCGCCCAGCAGGCGCGGGCCGGTGGCGTTCACCGCGAAGGCGGTGGCGCGGTCATCCTCGGCACGGTCCACGGCGGTGTAGGCGGCGGCGTTGATCACCGCCTCCGGCTTGTACTCGGCGAAGGCGGCCGCCACCTGGGCGGCATCCGTCATGTCGAATTCCGGCGGCTCCAGCCCCACCGCCTGGTGCCCGGCCTTGGGCAGCCGCGCCAGCAGCTCCGTCGAGATCTGGCCGGTGCGGCCGATGACGAGGATTCGCATCAGCCGGCCTTCTTCTCGATCAGGCCAAGCCGCTCGCCGCTGTACTTCTTCTCCCGTAGCGGCTTCCACCACCAGTCATTCGCCAAGTACCAGTCGATGGTGGCGGCGATGCCGGTCTCGAAGCTCTGCTTCGGCGTCCAGCCGAGCTCCGCCTCGATCTTGGAGCAGTCGATGGCGTAGCGCTGGTCATGGCCGGGGCGGTCGGCAACGAAGGTGATCAGCTCCCGCCGCGGCCGCGCCGCCGGCACGCGCTGGTCCAGCAGGTCGCAGATGGTCTGCACCACCTCGAGGTTCCGCTTCTCGGAACGGCCGCCGATGCAGTAGGTCTCGCCCACCCTGCCGCGCTCCACCACCGTCACCAGCGCCTCGGCATGGTCCTCGACATAGAGCCAGTCGCGGATGTTGCTGCCATCGCCATAGACCGGCAGCGTCTTGCCATCCAGCGCATTCAGGATGATCAGCGGGATCAGCTTTTCCGGGAAGTGGTAGGGCCCGTAATTGTTCGAGCAATTGGTCACCAGCACCGGCAGGCCATAGGTCTCGTGCCAGGCGCGCACCAAGTGGTCGGAGGCCGCCTTGCTGGCCGAGTAGGGCGAGCGCGGGTCGTAGGCGGTGGTCTCGCTGAAGGCGCCGGTCGGGCCGAGCGAGCCGAACACCTCGTCGGTCGAGATGTGGTGGAAGCGGAAGGCGGATTTGCCGGCCGCATCAAGGGAGGCGTGGTAGGCCCGCGCCGCCTCCAGCATCGCAAAGGTGCCGTTGATGTTGGTCTGGATGAAATCCGCCGCGCCGGTGATGGAGCGGTCCACATGGCTCTCGGCGGCCAGGTGCATCACCGCGTCCGGGCGGAACTCCGCCATCAGCGCCTGCATGCGCGGCAGGTCGCAGATATCGGCCTGGACGAAGCGGAAGCCGTGCTTCCCCTCGCAGTCGCGGATGGAGCGGCGGTCGCCGGCATAGGTCAGCTTGTCCACGACCAGGACGGTCGCGCCCCTGCCCTGCACGAGCAGACGGGTGACGGCGGAGCCGATGAAGCCGGCGCCGCCGGTGAGGAGGATGCGCATCAGGACCCCTGATATTCGAAGGCGGGCGGCAGGTCGCGCAGCCGGGGGGCGCGGCGGTCCTTGTCCGAGAGCTGCACTGCGTCCGGTCCGAAGGGCCAGGGCAGGGCGAGATCAGGGTCGTCCCAGGCGATGCCGCGGTCGCAGTCCGGCGCGTAGAGATCGGTCACCTTGTAGGCGACCTCGGTATCCGGCTGCAGCGTGCAGAAGCCATGGGCGAAGCCGACCGGCACGTAGAGCTGCTGCGCATTGTCTGCGGAAAGTTCCGCGGCGACATGCTGGCCGAAAGTGGGCGACCCGCGGCGGATATCGACCGCGATGTCGAGGATGGCGCCACGCAGCACCCGCACCAGCTTGGCCTGGGGATGCGGCGGCAGTTGGAAGTGCATGCCGCGGATGGTGCCAGGCTGGGCGGAGAGGGAGTGGTTGTCCTGGACGAACAGATCCGGGATGCCGAGGGCGGCGAAGTCGCGGCTGCTATAGGTCTCCAAGAAGAAGCCGCGATGGTCGCCGAAGCGGCGGGGGATGATGAGCACCGGGCCCGGCAGGGCGTAGCGGGAGGCGGTGAAGTTGCCGGCGGTGATGGTTTCCGGCGCTGGGGTCGGCTCGTTCTGGAGCGCGGGCACTGAACACTCCCGGAATGATGTCGGGGCCGGGTGGCCGCCCGTCCGGGGCCGCTGCGGCCGCATGGAACGGGATCGCGGCCCTTCTGCCTGCTGAGACCTTGGGAAGTCAAGCAATCGGCTCGCTTTGGTTGTGACCGAGCGACAATTTTCACCCTGGCTTTCACCGCTTGTTCATTCTGCCGCGGCATTCTGCCGGGGACCGACCCGAGGATCGAGGTCGCCGACTGAGGGAAAAGCCCATGCCGCTGAATTCGGTGAATACCAATGTTGGCGCGATGGTGGCGCTGCAGTCGCTGAACCGGACGAGCGACGAACTCTCGGCAACCCAGAAGCGGATCTCCACCGGCTACCGGGTGGCGGATGCGAAGGATGACGGCGCCGCCTTCGCAGTGGCGGAACGCATCCGCGGCGATATTTCGGCGACCACCTCGGCCAATGAGCAGCTCGGCGGCGTGAAGGGCCTGCTGGACGTCACCAATGCGGCACTCGAGAATGTCTCCACCGCCCTGCAGACCCTGAAGAGCACCACGGTCAAGCTGGCCGACGGCACCATCACCGCCGACCAGCGCACCCAGTACCAGGCGCAGGTGAAGGAGCTGACCAACAACATCAAGTCCTTCATCCAGGATGCCAGCTACAACGGGCTGAACATCCTGAACGACCCGGCGACGCTCGGCGTCAACGTCGTCACCAACGGCCAGGGCACCTACTACACCTTCAGCGGCTATGCAGCGCTGACCAACGTCTACAACGTGGTTTCCACCGCCAATACCTGGACCGCGGGCAGCGCCGCGGCGGCGCTCTCGACCACCGGCTCGGTCATGTCGGCGATCACCAACGTGCTGACGCAGCTCAACAATTTCGGCAGCTACTCGAACTACATCGAAAGCCAGATCAACTACAACAAGTCCATCCTGGACGCCCAGGAAAGCGGCCTCGGCGCGCTGATCGACGCCGACATGGCCAAGGAATCCGCCCGGCTGCAGGCGCTGCAGATCCGCCAGCAGCTCGGCACCCAGGCCCTCGGCATCGCCAACAACGCGCCGCAATCCCTGCTGAGCCTGTTCCGCGGCTGATCCCGCCGCGGAACGGGGGGCTTTACGCCCCGCCCCAGCCTGCTACAGCGCAGCCGAGGTCGTCCGGGAGGAACGTCATGGCTCGCATCTCACGTCGTACCCTGCTGGCGGCAAGCCTGCTCCCCGGCCCCGTCCTCGCGCAGGGCGCCTGGCCGAGCCGGCCCGTCACCCTCATCGTCCCCTGGGCCCCCGGTGGCTCCAACGACGTCGCCGCGCGACTCATCGCGCCGCATCTGGAAGCCCGCTTCGGCCAGCCCTTCGTCATCGAGAACCGTCCGGGCGGCGGCGGCAGCCTCGGCATGGGCATGGTGGCCCGGGCCCGGCCGGACGGATCGACCATGCTGGTCTCCTCCGCCTCCAACCACGTCTTCCACGCGCTGATCCAGCCCGACCTCGGCTATGACGTGCAGCAAAGCCTGGCCGGCGTTGCCATGCTGGTGGATGTGCCGAATGTCCTGGCCGTCACCAACGGCCTCGACGTGAACAGCGTGCAGGAGCTGATCGCGAAGGTCCGCGCGGCGGGCGGGATGAGCTTCGGCTCCTCCGGCGTCGGGTCCTCCAACCACCTGGCCGGGGAGCTGTTCCGCCTGCGCACGGGCCTCGATCTGACCCATGTGCCCTATCGCGGCGGCGGCCAGGCGATCTCGGACCTCATCGCCGGCACGGTGCCGATGGCGTTCCTCAACCTGCCGACGGTGCTGGGCCCGGCGCAGTCCGGGCGGGCGAAGATCCTGGCGGTGGGCACCGACCAGCGCGTCAGCAGCCAGCCGAACATCCCGACCATGCAGGAGCAGGGCGTGCCGGATTATTCGGTGCGGTCCTGGACCGGCCTTTTCACCCCGCGTGGCACGCCGCAGCCGATCATCGATAGCTTGGCGGCGGCGCTGAAGGACATATTGCAGGAGCCGGCGCTGAAGGCGCGGCTGCTGGAGCTGGGCAGCGAGCCGATCTGGATGGACCCGGCGGCGACGGACCGCTTCGTGAAGGCGGAATTCGACCGCTGGGGGCCGGTGGTGAAGGCGGCCAACGTCAAGCTGGAATAGGCCACCCGAACCAGGCCCGAGGGGCGGCCCGGGTGGCCCGCCCTGCCCTGTCCTGGAGCAGCCTCCGACCCGATGGATCGCGGCGTGATCCATCAGCCCGGAGATAAGCTGCTCCAATAATTGCATTTTCCAGAGCAGGAAGTCCGATCAGGCGGGTCCGCCTGATCGGGATATCGCTCTAGAGCAGATCGCCGCAGGGCGGCATCCCCGAAGGCGTCAATCTGCTCTGCAAACAAGGGCGTAGCGCGTTTTCGGTGAACGCATGTGAACCGAAAACGCTCTAGGTGTTGCTCCGCTGGTCCGCCACCGCCGTGGCGCCGGCCAGCTTGCCGAAGACGGCGCCGTTGATGAGGCCGGAGCCGCCCGGATAGTTGAAGTAGAAGATGCCGCCCACCAGCTCGCCGGCCGCGTAGAGGCCCTGGATCGGCTGCTGGTCGGCATCCAGCACCCGCGCCTCGGTGTCGATCCGCAGCCCGCCGAAGGTGAAGGTGATGCCGCAGCCCACCTGGAAGGCCTTGAAGGGCCCCTGGTCAATGGTGTTGGCCCAGTTGGTCTTGTTGACCGCGAGGCCCTCGGTGCGGCGCCCGTCCTTGATGTTCGGGTTGAAGGGGATGTCCTGTCGCACCGCGGCGTTGTAGGCACGGATCTCCTCCAGGAAGGCCTTGCCGTCCACGCCTTCCAGCTTCTCCGCCAGCTCCTCCAGCGTGTTGGCCTCGACCTTCGTCACCTGCTTGATCCGGTACTCATCGCGGAGCTGCTTCTCCACCTTCGCGTCGAAGACCTGCCAGGCGAAATTGCCCGGCTGCTCCAGCACGACGCGGCCGTATTTCGCATAGGTGTAGTTGCGGAAATCGGCGCCCTCGTCGAGGAAGCGGCGGCCATTCGCGTTGATCAGCACCGACCAGGGGTAGGAGTGCTTCTGGAAGGCGTCGCCGACCGCGAGGTCGCCATATTCCGGCGCGTTGAAATCCCACTGCACGGCATGGCAGCCGGACCAGTTGCCGAAGGGCGAGGCGCCGACCTCCAGCGCCATCTTGATGCCGTCGCCGGTGTTGAAGCGGGTGCCGCGCACCTTCGCCAGCTCCCAGCCCGGGCCGAGATAGCGGGTGCGCATCTCCGCATCGCCCTGGAAGCCGCCGGCGGCCAGGATCACGGACGGCGCCTTGATGTCGTAGATGCGGCCGGGCGTCTTGACCTGCACGCCCTGCACCTTGAAGCCGTCATAGAGGATCTTCTGTGCGCGCGTCGCGTAGCGGATCTCGATGCCGCGCTTCCTGGCGGATTCCGTCTCCGCCTGCACCAGGCCCGGCCCGCCGCCATAGGCGGAGACGGTGAGCCCGCCCCAGAATTTGAAGCGGCCATCGATCTTGAAGGCCTGCTGGCCCCAGATGGGCGCGAATTTCACCCCCTTGCCGTGCAGCCACTTCATCGTCTCGAAGCTGCGGCGCACCAGGATCTCGCAGAGGTCCGGGTCGGTGCGGTTGCGGGTCACCCGGAACATGTCGTCGAAGAACTGCTCTTCGGTGTAGGTGCCGAAATCGGTGATGGCGATCTCGGCCTCGGTCAGGTCCGGCATGATCGCCTTCAGATCCTCGACGCCACGATAGGCGAAGCGGATGTTGCCGGCGGTGAAGCGGGTATTGCCGCCCGCCTCCTCCTCCGGCGCGCGTTCCAGCACCACCACCCGGGCCCCCTGCTCCTGCGCGGAGAGCGCCGCACAGAAGGCGGCATTGCCGCCACCCACCACGATGACGTCGAATTCGTCGGCCATGACCGGCCCCCTTTCTCGGCGGAATTGTGCACCGATGTATGCACGGGCTGGGGAGGCTGTCCAGCGAGGCCCCGGCGCGCGGCCTCCAGCCTGTCCCGGGCCGGGCGGCAGCGCCTGCCCTGCCGCACCCCGCGCAGCGGCATGCCCGGCGTCAGCCCGCCGCCGCCGCCATGGCCAGGCGGGCGGCATGGGCGGCCAGGATATGCGCCCGCGCCGCCGCCTCCGCCCCCGCCGCGTCGCGGGCGGCAATGGCGGCGACGATGTCCGCATGCTCCTCCCGCGCCGCCGCGGCGCGGCCCGGCAGGTCCAGCGTGGTCGGGCCCAGCAGCAGCAGGGCGTCGGAGAGGGAGGAGAGCGCCCGCAGCAGGTAGCGGTTATGCGCCACCTGGTAGAGGGCGCGGTGGAAGCGGCGGTTGTGCTCCGCCACCTGCTCCGGCGCCAGGGCCGCCTCATCCGCCACCATGCGCTGCAACAGCATGATCTCCGGCCGCCCGGCATGCTGCGCGGCGAGGCGGGCGGCGGTGCCCTCCAGCGCCTCCCGCATCACATAGAGCTCATCCACCTCGGCATGGTCATAGGCGGCAACGCAGAGGCCGCCGCCCGGCCCGGGCGCCAGCAGCCCTTCGGATTGCAACCGGCGGATCGCCTCCCGCACCGGGGTGCGGCTCATGCCCAGCCGCTCCGCCAGCTCCGATTCCAGCACGCGCTGACCGGGCCGCAGGGCGCCGCTGCGCAGCCCCTCGCGGAAGCGGTCATAGGCCTGCCCGGCCAGGCTCTGCCCGGCGGGAAGGGTGGCAATGCGGCGCATGGCAGATGCATACGCTTGTATGCATCCCGGAAGCAAGCACCATTGACCGAGCCCCGGCCGGGGCCCAGCATCCGCTGCCTGCTGCAGGGGGAAAACGCACATGCACGCGCTGCCGAATTGGCGATCGCTGCTCTATGTGCCGGCGACGCGGGAGAGCTTCGTCGCCAAGGCGCATACCAGGGGGGCGGACGCCATCATCCTCGACCTCGAGGATGCGGTGGCCCCGGCAGAGAAGCCGGCGGCCCGGGCGGCGCTCGCCAAGGCGGTGCCGAGCGTGCGCCAGGGTGGCGCCGATGTCTGCGTCCGCATCAACCGGCCGCTGCGGATGGCGGTGCAGGATATCGACGCGGCGGTGGCCGCCGGCGCCGATGTGCTGGTGCTGACCAAGCTGATGGGCCCGGAGCATGTGCGGCTGCTGGAGGAGCTGACGGCGGAATCGGAAGCCGCGCATGGCGTGGCGGTGGGCCACACCCGCTTCATCGGCCTGGTGGAGACGGCGGCGGCGCTCTCCGCCATGCAGGCGATCGCCGGCGCCAGCCCGCGGATGGTGGCGCTGGGCGCGGGCGGCGAGGACCTCGCCACCGATCTCGGCATGGAGCCGACGCCGGATGCGCTCTTCGTGCCGAAGATGCTGGCGGTGCTGGCAGCGCGTGCCGCGGGCGTGCTGCCGCTCGGCTTCATCGGCACCGTCGCCGGGCTATCCGACCCTGAGGGCTACCGCGCCATGCTGCGCCGCTCCCGCGCGCTGGGCTTCGCCTGCGCGAGCTGCGTTCACCCCTCCCAGGTGTCGGTCGTCAACGAGGAATATGGCGCCCGGCCGGAGGACGTGGCCCGCGCCCAGCGGATGGTGGAGGCCTTCGCGACGGCCCTCGCCCAGGGGCTCGGCGCCGTCAGCTTCGAGGGCCAGATGATCGACGAGCCCGTCGTGGAACGGGCCCGGCGATTGCTCGCGCGGGCCCGTCAGTGATGCGTCAGGGGCAACCGGCCCCTGACAAGGCGTCCGGGGGCCGTGCCGCGACGGCCCCGCCGGCCTCAGCTCCGCCCCGGCCCGCGCCTCTCATTCTCCGGATGGGCGCCGCTGACATTGGTGCCGAGGTTGCGGTCCACCGCGCGGCTGGCGGCGGTGCCGGGGGGGTTGCCCGGGGTGCCATCCGCCGCGCCGCGCCGCGCCTCGTTCTCCGGCCGCGCGCCGCTGATGTTCGTCCCCAGCGCGTCATCCACGCCGCGGGAGAGCTTGGTGCCCGGCGGGTTGCCCGGGGTGCCGTCCGGCGGGCTGGAGAGCGCCGCATCGGTCCGCGTGCCCATCCCGGTGCGGGTGCCCATCTGCGCCGCCGCCGTCGTGGTGCCGACGCCGGCCGCGGTGCCGAGGCCGCTTTCCGGCATCGCCGCCTCGTCGTAGCCGGTCCAGCCGGCCGAGCGCCAGGAGGCCTCGCGCTCGGCGGTGTCCACCGCATTGTGGCGGGCCAGGATCGCCTCGGCTTCCGCGGCACGGCTTTCCTCGGCGCGCAGCGTCACCAGGTTGCCGCCGCGGCGCAGCCCCTCGGCATAGACATGGGCGTGCTCCTCGCTCACCCCCGCCTTGGTCAGTGCGCCCAGCAGCCCGCCCGCCGCAGCGCCGACGCCGGCGCCGGCCAGCGTCGCCACCAGCCAGCCGGCGGCGACGACCGGGCCGAGGCCGGGAATGGCGAGGGCGCCGATGCCGGCCAGCAGCCCGGCGCCGCCGCCGACCACCGTGCCGAGCGTCGCGCCCGTGCCGGCGCCGCTGCCCTCATGGGTCTCCGCCGTGCTGCCATCCTCGCCGCGGGCGATGAGGCTGATATCGTCACGCGCAAAGCCGGCCGCTTCCAGTTCGCTCACCGCGGCGGCGGCATCCGCATAGCTGTCGAACAGCCGCGCAATCGTACGAGTTGCCATGATCGTCTCTCCTTGGCTCAGCGGCTGGTCACATTGCCCTGGTAGTCGAGTGCGACGCCGACCTGTTGGCCGGACCGCATGGCGCGGCCGCGCCAGATGCCCTGGTCGTCCTTCCGCAGTTCGGAGACGTCGCTGAAGCCGGCGGCCTCGATCCGGCTGCGCGCCTGGCCTTCGGTGAAGCTGTTGGCCCCGGGCACCGGCGCATCCGCGGTGCGGGTGCCGTTATCGGTGCGCACCGCGGGCTGCGAGCTTTCGTTGCTGCGGTTGGGCGTGGTGGCGCCGCTGGTGGCATCCGGCGCGGTCATCCCCGGCCGGGTGGTGCCTTCGGTCGCGGCATTGGGGCGGGCGCGGTCCGGCGCGGCCGGCGACACCTGCGCTGCAACCGGCAAGCTGACGGCAGCGCCCAGCAGGGCCAGGCCGAGAATCTTCGAACGCATGTCCTGTTTTCCCTTGACGTGGCGTTGGAGGGCGTTCCGCCCTTCCTGCCGGCCCCAACGGCACGGGCGGCCGAACGTTCCTTGAGGCGCGTCAGAGTGATTCGGCAGCGAAGCTGTCGCATTGCCGCGGGTCGCCGCTGTCCAGCCCGCGGCGGAACCAGCGGACGCGCTGGGCGGAGCTGCCATGGGTGAAGCTTTCCGGCACCACCGTGCCGCGGGCGCGGCGCTGCAGCCGGTCATCGCCGACGGCAGCGGCGGCGTTGATCCCTTCCTCGATATCGCCCGGCTCCAGCACCCGCTGGGTCTGCCGCGCCCAGATGCCGGCGAAGCAATCCGCCTGCAGCTCGATCCGCACCTGTAGTGCGTTCGAGCTCCGCTCATCCATCCGTCGCCGCGCCTCGTTCACGCGGTCGAGGATGCCGAGCTGGTTCTGCACATGGTGCCCGACCTCATGCGCGATGACATAGGCGCGGGCGAAATCCCCCGGCGCACCGAGCTGGCGCTCCATGTCCCGGAAGAAGCCGAGATCGAGATAGACCCGCCGATCCTCGGGGCAATAGAAGGGCCCGACCGCGCTCTGCGCGAAGCCGCAGCCGCTCTGGGTCGCGCCGGTGAAGAGGATGAGGCTGGGCGGGGCGTAGCGCTGGCCGCCGCGGCGGAAGATCTCGCCCCAGGCATCCTCCGTGGTCGCCAGCACCTGGGCGACGAAGCGGCGCTCCGGCTCCTGCGCGCCATCGGGGCCCGGGCCGGTCTGCACCACCTGCCGCTCCGGCCCCGCATCCCCGCCGCCATTGAGGATGAAGGAGGGATCCACCCCGAGCAGCAGCGCGATCACCACCAGGGCCACGGTGCCGATGCCGCCGCCGGCCAAGCCGATCGGCAAGCCGCCGCCGCCGCGCCGGTCCTCCACATTGCTGCTTTCGCGCTCGCCTTCCAGCCGCATGCCTGCCTCCCGCCGTCACGCGGCAGGAACATCGACAGCGGTGGAAGGGTTCCGGGCTTCAGCCGCCCTGGACGACCCCGGCCTGGCGGAGACGGGCAAGCTCCTCCGCGCCCAGCAGCGGGCCGAGGACGGCCTCGTTGTGCTCCCCGAGCTGCGGCGCCGGGCGGGCCAGGATGCCCGGCGTGGCAGAGAGCCGCGGCACCGCCCCGTGCATGGGCAGCCAGCCGCCCGGCATCTCGGTATCCGGCACTTCGATCACCGCCTCCCGCTCCACCACGTAACGGTCATGCTCCAGCATCTCCGCATCCATGATCGGGCCGATGGTGACGCCGGCGGCATCGAATTTCGCCAGGGTTTCCGCCAGGGTGAGGCCCCTTATGTGGTCGGCAATGATGCCGTCCAGCTCCTCGCCATGCTGCACGCGGTCCGCATTGGTGCGGAAGCGGGGGTCGGTGATCAGCTCCTCCCGCCCGATGCTGCGCAGCAGCTTCTCCGTCATCCCCTGGGTCGAGGCGGAGAGGCAGACCCAGCCGCCATCCCTGGTGCGGTAGGCGTTGCGCGGCACCGCATTGGTGCTGCGGCTGCCGGTGCGCGGCTTCAGCTTGCGGTTGATCTTCCAGTTCGCGTGCTGCGGCTCCATCATCACGTGGATGGGGTCGAACAGCGTCTGGTCGATCACCTGCCCCTGCCCCGTCGCCTCGGCATGGCGCAGCGCGATCATGGCGGTGGCGGCGCCGTACAGCCCGGCATAGCCATCCGCCATGTACATCGGCGGCAGCACGGGTTCGCGGTCGGCGAAGCCGTTCACCGCGGCGAAGCCGGAATAGCCCTCCACCAGCGTGCCGAAGCCGGGCTTGTGCTGGTAGGGGCCGTCCTGCCCCCAGCCGCTGATGCGCACGATGACGAGGCGCGGGTTGCGCGCCAGCAGCACCTCCGGCCCGAGCCCCATGGCTTCCAGTACGCCGGGGCGGAAGCTTTCGACGAAGATCGCCGCCTCCTCCGCCATCCGCTTCACCACCGCGATCGCCTGCGGGTCCCGCAGCGCCAGGCAGACGGAGAGCTTGTTGCGGCTGAGCGTCTTCCAGGTGGTGGAAATGCCCTGGATGCGCCAGGCGCGCAGCGTGTCGCCCTCCGGCGGCTCCACTTTCACCACCTCGGCGCCATGGTCGGCCAGCACCTTGGTGAGGATGTTCCCGGCGACGAGGCGGGAGAGATCGACCACGCGGAGCCCGTGCAGGGCGCCGGTGGCGGCGGGGTCGAAGGCGCGGCGGCGCGGGGTGGGATGCTCGGTCATTCGGCGCGGATATTGGCGGCCTGCGCCACCTCGCGCCAGCGGGCGAGGTCGGCCTTCAGGATGGCGGGGAATTCCTCCGGCCCTACCGGGGCGGGGGTGGCGCCCTCCCCGGCATAGATGCGGCGGAGATTGGGGTCCCCCAGCGCCTCGTTCACCGCGGTGTGGATGGCGCGGCGGATCTCCGGCGGCAGCCCGCGCGGGGTCAGCAGCCCCCACCAGATCGCCACCTCGTAATCCACCCCCTGCTGCTTCACCGTGGTGACCGGCGGCACCTCCGGCGGCAGCCCGCCGCCTTCGGCCGTCGCGGCGATGACCCGCACGCGCTGTTCGCGGATGGCGGCATTGGCGCTGGCGACGGTGGTGAGCATGAGCTGGATGTTGCCGGCGACGAGATCCGTCACCGCCGGCGCCGTGCCGCGATAGGGCACGTGGTTCATCCGGATGCCGGCGCGCAGGCAGAAATACTCGGTGATGAAGTGGTTGATGCCGCCGGCGCCGGAGGTGCCGTAATCGATGCTGCCCGGCTGCGCCTTGGCCAGCGCCACCAGCGAGGGCACGTCGCGCGGCGCGAAGCCGGGATTGGTCATCAGGAAGAAGGGGGCGCGGGCCAGCAGCGCCACCGCGTCGAAGCTCCCCTCCGCATCCCAGGGCGTCTTCTGCAGTACCGCCGAGGTGGGGAAGGAGGAGGAGGTGACCATCAGCGTGTAGCCATCCGCCGGCGCCTGGGCGACCTGGCCGGCCCCGATGGCGCCCCCTGCCCCGCCGCGATTCTCCACCACGAAGGGCTGGCCGAGCTTCGCCTGCAGCCGCTCCGCCAGCGGCCTGGCCATGACGTCGTTGGAGCCGCCCGGCGGGAAGGGCACGACGAGGCGCACCGGGCGGTTGGGCCAGGGGGATTGCGCGAGCGCCGGGGTGGCCAAGGGGGAGGCGAGCGTCGCCGCCAACAGGGTCCGGCGGGTGATCAGTGGGTAGGCGGTCAAGCTGTGGGTTCCGCGATGACGGGGTTGCGCAGGGTGCCGATGCCGCTGATCTCCACCTCCACCACATCGCCCGGCACCAGCCAGGGCGGCGGCTTGCGGGCATGGGCGACGCCTTCCGGGGTGCCGGTGGCGATGACGTCGCCCGGCGCCAGCGGGGTGAAGGCGGAGATGTATTCGATCAGCGCCTCGACGCTGAGGATCATGTCGCCGGTGCTGGTGCGCTGCCGCTGCTCGCCATTCACCCGCGTGGTCAGGGTCAGGGCCGCCGGGTCCGGGATCTCGTCGGCGCTGACCAGCCAGGGGCCGAGCGGGCCGGTATGGGGGAAGTTCTTCCCCGCCGTCACCGAATGCTTCTGGTAGTCACGCACGCTGCCATCCTGGAAGATGGTGTAGGCCGCGACGTGTTCCAGCGCCCGCGCCGCCGGAATGCGGCGCCCCGGCTTGCCGATGACGACCGCCAGCTCGCCCTCGTAGTCGAAATGCGTCGAGTTGGCAGGGCGCCAGAGCGGCGCGCCATGGCCGATGATGGTGTCCGCCAGCCGGGCGAAGATGCGCGGGTTCTCCGGCACCTCCCGCCCCGCCGCCTCGGCGACATGGGCACGATAGTTCAGCCCGACGCAGAGCACCTTCCTGTCCTGCGGCACCGCCGGCAGCACGGTGACATCGGCCAGGGCGTGGTCCGGCTCCGCGGCGGCGAAGACGGTCAGCTCGCCGAGCGCCCCGGCTTCCAGCACCGCCTTCACGCCCGGGTAATGCAGGCGCCGGCCGCAATCGACGATACCCTCGCCCTGGACGAGGCCGTAGGACTCGCCCACCCTGGTGGCGAAGCTGATGATCTTCATAGGGTCAGGCCGCCTTCAGCCAGCGTTGCTGGAAACCGGGGTCGAAGACATCCGCCGCCATCACCTGGCAGCGCAGCATCAGCCGGGGCTCGTCCGGCCGGTAATCGGGGATGGCGTTGTGCAGGGTGCCGATATGGTCCCAGATCAGCACGTCGCCCTCGGTCCAGTGATGCGCGTAGCGGTACTTCGCCTGCAGCTGATGGGCGATCAGGTAGTCCAGCAGGCTGGCGCTTTCCGCCGGGTCGAGGCCATCGATCCGCTCGGCATAGCCGGGGTTGCAGTACAGCACCGTCTCGCCGGTGATGGGGTGCGGCAGCAGCACCGGGTGGCGGGCCGGCGGGCGCTTGGCGCGCTGCTCCGGCGTCAGCGCCGCGCGGGCGCTGCCGGGGCGGCGACGCATGCGCTCCCAGAACACGTTGAAGTCATGCGTGGCGGTCAGCCCCTCCAGCCGCCGCACCACCTCCGCCGGCAGGTCGCGGGCCGCGGCGCGGGTATTGGCGAAGAGCGTCGCGCCCAAAGGCCTGCCATCCCGCCGCGGCACCTGCACGGCGTAGAGCACGTTCACGAAGCCCCGGGTCGCCGTATAGGACATGTCGGTGTGCCAATCCTGCCCGGCGTCCGCCAGGCCGATCGGTTTCCCGTCCCGCACAAGGTTCGAGAGGATGCCCACTTCCGGCACCTCCGGGTCGCGGAAGCGATCGGCGATGCCGGTCTGGATCGGGCCGAAGCGCCGGGAGAAGTCCCGCAAATGGCGCGGCGCGATCCGCTGCCCCGGGATGCGCAGCACGCCATGGCGGCCGAGCGCCTGCAGCAGCGTCACGAAATCCGCATCCGCGAGCGGCTGCGCCAGGTCCAGCCCGTGCACCGTGGCGCCCAGCACCTGCCCGCTCGGCTCGATGGCCAGCATGGACAACCCTCCCTTCCCGACCCCCGATCCTGGCAGCGCCCGGCCGGAAATCAACCGGTGGCTTGTGGCTCTCGGGTGATGGTTCTAGCGTTTCAAAATCAGGCAGAGGGCCTTTGCATGACGGCGGATGCGGATGGCGGCTTCGACCCCATCACCCTGGAGATCCTCTGGAGCCGGCTGATCTCCATCGCCGACGAGGCGGCGGCGGCGCTGCTGCGCACCGCCTTCTCCACCATCGTCCGGGAATCGAATGATTTCGCCACGGTGCTGATGGACGCGAATGGCGACAGCATCAGCGAGAATACCGGCGGCATCGCCAGCTTCTCCTGCATCCTGCCGCGCACCACCAAGCATTTCCTGCAGAAATTCCCCGCCGAGGCCTGGCGGCCGGGCGATTGCGTCATCACCAACGACCCCTGGCTGGCCACCGGCCACCTGCCGGACATCACTGCGGTGACGCCGATCTTCCACCGGGGGAGGCTGGTCGGCTTCGCCGGCTCCATCGCCCATAGCCCGGATGTCGGCGGCGCGCTCTGGTCCGCCGATTGCCGGGAGATGTTCGAGGAAGGCATCCGCATCCCCCCCGTCCGCCTGCTGCGGGAGGGCGTGCGGAACGAGCAGGTGATGGAGATGTTCCTCGCCAATGTCCGGCTGCCGAAGCAGGTGACCGGCGACCTCGAGGCGCAGATCACGGCGAACGAGGTCTGCGCCGCGCGGGTGACGGAGTTCCTGGAGGATGCCGGGCTGCCGGACCTCGCCGGCCTGGGCCGCGCCCTGCATGGCCGCGCGGACCGCGCCATGCGCCAGGCCATCGCGGCGGTGCCGGACGGCACCTATCGCGCGACCATCGAGGCCGATGGCTTCGACGAGGCGGTGACGCGCATCGCCTGCGCCGTCTCGGTGCGGGGCGAGGAGATGCTGATCGATTTCGACGGCACCAGCCGGCAGATCGACCGCGGCATCAATTGCGTGTGGAACTACACCCACGCCTATTCGGTCTATCCGGTGAAATGCGCGCTGGACCCCTTCACCCCCCGCAATGAGGGCAGCTACCGCGCCATCCAGGTGGTGGCGCCGGAGGGCAGCATCCTGAACCCGCGCTTCCCGGCGCCGGTCAGCGCCCGCCAGCTCACCGGCCATCTCCTGGCCGGGGCCATCTACAAGGCGCTGGAGGGCGTGCTGCCGGAGAAGGTGATCGCCGAATGCGGCGGGGCGCCCACTATGCGGGCGCTGTTCAGCGGCGTGGACCGCAATGGCGACCGGTTCAGCCAGATCCTCTTCGCCTCCGGCGGCATGGGCGCCGCGCCGCACCGGGACGGGCTGCCCACCACCGCCTTCCCGACCAATGCCGGGGCGGGCTCCATCGAGGCCTTCGAGAGCGTGGCGCCGCTGATCGTCTGGAAGAAGCAGCTCCGCCCCGATAGCGGCGGCGCCGGGCGCTTCCGTGGCGGGCTGGGGCAGGAGGCGGAGATCGAGGTCCGCTCGCCCGCCCCGCTGCGCCTCTCCTTGCTCAGCGACCGGCGGGACCACCCGGCCCAGGGCATCTGCGGCGGCGCGCCGGGCGCGCCGGCGGAGATCGTGATGAGCGACGGCACCCGCCCGCACCCGAAATCCCGCACCATGATCACCCCCGGCACGCGGCTGGTGATGCGCTACGCCGGAGGTGGCGGCTATGGCCCGCCGGAGGAGCGCGACGCAGCGGCGCTCGCCGCCGATTTGCGCGACGGCTATGTGACGAAGGCGGGCTGAGCCATGGCAACCGCACGCATCGGTGTCGACGTCGGCGGCACCTTCACCGACCTCGTCCTGCACGACCCCAGCCGTGACCTGGTGCATACCGGCAAGCTGCTGACCACCCCGGCCGATCCCTCCGAGGCGATCATCGAGGGCACCCAGCGCGTGCTGCGGGAGGCCGGGCTGACCCCCGCCGGGCTGCACAGCATGGTGCATGGCACGACGCTGGTGACGAACACCGTCATCGAGCGCACTGGCGCCAAGGTGGGGCTACTCACCACCGCCGGCTTCCGCGATTCCCTCGAGATCGGGCGGGAGATCCGCTACGATCTCTACGACCTCTTCCTCGAGGCTCCGCCCACCCTGGTGCCGCGCTACCTGCGGCGAGAGATCGCCGGGCGGCTGGATGCCGATGGCGCCGAGCTCCTGGCGCTGGACGAGGCGGCCGTGGCCCGCGAGGCCCGCGCACTGGTGGAGGGCGAGGGTGTCGAGGCGCTGGCCATCGGCTTCCTGCACAGCTACCGCGACAAGCGGCATGAGGCGCGGGCGGCGGAGATCATCCGCAGCCTCTACCCGGACCTGCCGCTGACCCTCTCCGCCGAGGTGGCGCCGGAGATCCGGGAATTCGAACGCACCAGCACCGCCTGCGCCAATGCCTATGTGCAGCCGCGCATGCAGCGCTATCTCGACAAGCTGGAACGCGACTTGGCGCGCATCGGCTTCGAGGGAAGGCTCTACATCATGCTCTCGGGCGGCGGCATCTGCGCGGTGCGCGAAGCCAAGGCCTTCCCGATCCGCCTGATCGAAAGCGGGCCGGCGGCGGGGGCGATGGCGGCGGCCTTCCTGTCGAAGCTGGCGGGGCTTGATCGCGTCGTCAGCTACGACATGGGCGGCACCACGGCGAAGATGTGCCTCGTCGAGGACGGCGCGCCGGACCACAAATTCGACTTCGAGGCGGGGCGCGTCCGCCGCTTCGTCAAGGGCAGCGGGCTGCCGCTGAAGGTCTCGGTCGTGGACATGATCGAGATCGGCGCCGGCGGCGGCTCCATCGCCCGGGTCGAGCCGGGCAGCGGGCTGATGAAGGTGGGCCCGCGCAGCGCCGGGGCGGTGCCGGGCCCGGTCTGCTACGGCCGCGGCGGCACGGAGCCCTGCGTGACCGATGCCGACCTCATGCTGGGGCGGCTGGATCCCGCCTATTTCCTCGGTGGCGAGATGGCGCTGGACCCGGACCGGGTGCGCCGCGCCTTCGCCGAGGGGGTGGCGGTGAAGCTCGATGTCTCCGCCGATACCGCGGCGCTCGGCGTGCAGCGCATCGTCGATGAGACGATGGCGGCGGCAACCCGCATGCATCTGGCGGAGAAGGGCCGCGACCCGCGCGACTATGCGCTGATCGCCTTCGGCGGCGCCGGGCCGGTGCATGCCTGGAACCTGGCGAAGCTGCTGAAGATCCGCCGCATCGTGGTGCCGCTCGGCGCCGGCGTCGCCTCGGCGCTCGGCTTCCTGGTCGCGCCGCCGGCCACCGATATGGCGCGCAGCCTGGTCGGCCGGCTGGAGCGGCTGGACTGGGCGCGGGTGAACGCGCTGTTCGCCGAGATGGACGCGGAAGGCCGCACCCTGCTGGAGGAGGCCGGGGCCGATCCGGCGAGCATCGCCCTGACGCCGACGGCCGATATGCGCCATGTCGGGCAGGGCTTCGAGATTCCGGTGCCGCTGCCGGGGCTGCGGCTGGCGGAGACGGACATCCCGGCCATCCGCGAGGCCTTCTTCGCCGCCTACCGCACCCGCTTCGGACGGGTGGTGGAGGATCAGCCGATCGAGGCGCTGTCCTGGCGGCTCGCCTGCGCCGCGCCGGGGCAGGATATCCGCATCGGCCGCGGCGCAGCGGGGGCGGGCGGCACGCCCACGCCGCGCGCCACGCGGCCGGTGGTGTTCGAGGGCCACGGCCCCCTGCCCGCCCCGGTCTATGACCGCTACGCGCTGCGCCCGGGCATGGAATTTCCCGGTCCGGCGCTGGTGGAGGAGCGGGAATCCACCTGCGTCATCGGCCCGGCGACGCGCGTCACGGTGGACAAGCATCTCAACCTGGTGCTGGATCTGGGGTGACGCCGCACGGTCAACCCCCCTTTCAGGTCGCGTGATCCACGCTTGCCGGTGGCTGCACCGCAAGCGAGCACGCATCACCCCCGAGGTCGCCGATGATGCTCGCCCGCCGCGCGCTGCTCGCCCTGCCCTTCCTGCCCGTGGCCGCGCGGGCGCAGGAAGCGCCCTACCCGGACCGCCCGGTGACCATCGTGAACCCCTGGCCGGCGGGCGGCTCCTCGGACAGCGTGACGCGCATCCTGGCGCAGCGGCTTGGGGTGGAGCTCGGCCAGCCCGTGGTGGTGGAGAACCGGCCGGGTGCGACGGGCACGCTGGGGCACGCCTATGTCGCGCGGGCCAGGCCGGATGGCTATACGCTGCTGCTCGGCACCAACAGCACCTATGGCATCGCGCCGCATCTGGTGCCGAACATCCCCTATGACAGCGAGCGTGCCTTCACCGGCATCTCCCTGGTCGCCAAGAGCCCGCAGCTCCTCTGCGTGCATCCCAGCCTGCCGGCGCGGAGCCTGGAGGAGCTGCTGGCGCTGGCCAGGACGCAGCCGGACAAGCTCAGCTTCGCCACCTCCGGCATCGGCGGCACCAGCCACATGGCGACGGAGATGCTGCTGGCGATGGGCGGCATTTCCATGCTGCACGTCCCCTATCGCGGCGGCGGCCCGGCGGCGCAGGCGCTGCTGGCGGGGGAGGTGCAGGTGACCTTCATCGATGCCATCACTGCCCTGCCCTTCATCGCCGCCGGCCAGATCCGTCCCCTGGGCGTTTCCACCAGGCAGCGCACGCCGCTGGCGCCGGAGGTGCCGACCCTGGCGGAGAGCGGGCTGCCGGAATTCGAATCCTCGACCGACTTCGCCTTCATGGCCGTGGCCGGCACGCCCGATGCCGTGGTGCGGCGGTTATACGCCGCCACGAGGGCGTCGCTCGCCAATGCGGAGGTGCGCGGCAAGCTGGAAAGTGCCGGCCTGCTGGTGCTGGGCGAGCCGCCCGAGGCCTTCGAGGCCTATGCGAAGGCCGAGTCCGCGAAGTGGGGCCGCGTCATCCGCGAACGCAACATCCGCGCCCCCTAGAGCGTTTTCGGTTTACATGCGTTCACCGAAACCGCTCTACGCCTTTGTTTGCAGAGCTGATTCACGCCTTCGGGCGATGCCGCCCTACGGCGATCTGCTCTAGAATTCGCGGTTTCCAAAGGCCCTTCGGCCTTTGGCGGGTGGAGTTTGAGGAGGGCAGAGCCCTCCTCAATGCCACCGCGGGATCTGTGCCAATCCCTGCATGACTCCCGGCACCACCCCTTCAGGCTCAGCCATCGGCGCGCGGCACCCAGGGGATGCGGGCCAGCTCGATGCCCTCTTCGCGCAGCGTCTCGGCCTCGGCATCGGTCGTCTCGCCGTAGATGCCGCGCGCGTCGCTCTCACCGCGATGGATCTTGCGCGCTTCCTCGGCGAAATCCCGGCCGACATAGTCGCAATGCTTCTCCACCTCGGCCCGCATGCGCTGCAGCAGCGCCAGCACCTGGGCGGGCATGGGGCCGGCAGCGGCCTGGCTGCGGGATTCGGCGGGCGGCGCGGCCGGGGGCGACTCGGGCGGCTTGGCGCGGCTGCTGCCCTTCTTCGGAATCGCCGGGGCCATGAGCTGCTTGGTCACCTCGGTCCCGCCGCAGACCGGGCATTGCACGAAGCCGGCCTTGGCCTGCTTCTCATAGGCCACGCTGTCCTTGAACCAGCCGTCGAATTCATGCCCGGAGGCGCAACGGAGGTCGTAGTGGATCATTCCCCATCATCCTCGGCCCGGCACCCATGCCGGGGTGTCATCGGAGTGTAGCGCTGGCACTCATCGGCGTGGAGTGCCAAAGCGGTGCTCAGCCCGCCAGAAGCGTGTCCAGCTTGCCTGCACGCTCCAGCGCCATCAGGTCGTCCGAGCCGCCGATGGAGCGGCCATCGATGAAGATCTGCGGCACGGTGGTGCGGCCGCCGGAGCGGGCGATGGCGTCCTTGCGGGCCTGAGAGCCGTGCGGCGCATCGAACTCCTCGAAGGGCACGCCCTTGCGCGTGAGCAGCGCCACGGCGCGCTCGCAATAGGGGCAGAAGGGCTGGGTGTAGATCTCGATCTTCGGCATGGCAGATAGCTTGGGGCCTTTCGTGGGTGAATCAAGGCGGTACCGGAAGGGGCTTCCCCCTCCAGGTTGAACGCGGGTGTCCGCTACCCGCCAAAGGCCGAAAAGCCTCTGAGAGTTTCGGCCCGAGGTTCCGCCACAGGACTCGCGGGGGTCCCAGGTCCCCTGGGCGGGTGGAACCGGAAGGAACGACGAAGCCCCTCGTCAGGCCCGCTCGAGCCGCGGATCCGGCACCCTGGCCGCCGCCAGCACTTCCACCGAAGCGGCGCCGGCCTCCAGCAGCGCGCGGGCACAGGCCTCCGCCGTGGCGCCGGAGGTCATGACGTCATCTACCAGCAGCACCCGCTTCCCGGCCAAGCGCGGCGCGAGGCGGGCCGGGACGCGGAAGGCATCGGCGAGCACCGCCGCGCGCTCCGCCGCCCCCATCTCCCCCAGCGGCGGCGTGGCGCGGCTGCGGCGCAGCAGGTCCGGCACATTCGGCTTGCCGGCGTGTCGGGCCAGGCGCCCGGCCAGCAGCGCAGCCTGATTGTAGCGACGGCGGAACAGTCGCCGCCAGTGCAGCGGCACCGGCGCCAGCAGATCCGCCCGCGCCAGCAGCGCCGCGCCCGCCCGGGCCATGTGCAGGGCCAGCGGCCCGGCCAGCTCCGTCCGGTCGGCATGCTTGAAGGGCAGGATCAGCTTCTGCGCCCCGGCATCGTAGCGCAGCGCCGCCCGGGCCCGGGCGAAGGCGCGCGGCATCGCGACGCAGACTTCGCAGAGCGGCCCCTCCGGCCCCGGCATCCCGTGCCCGGCATGCGGGAAGGGCACGCCGCAGCAGGCGCAGCAGGGCGCGCCGATGAAGGACAGCCCGGCGAAGCAGGCGGCGCAGAGCGTGCCCTGCAGCTGCACCGGAGCGTCGCAGGTGAGGCAGTGCGGCGGCAGCAGCAGGTCCAGCGCGGCGCCGCCGAGCCGCTTCCCGATCCGGCGCAGCCCCTCAAGCGGCGCCGAAGCGGGCATCGCCGTCCCGCGCCACCTCATGCACCAGGTCGATCTCCCAGGAGAGGTATTCGCGCATCGCCTCCTCCACCCCCTCATTGCGGTCGTAGGGGCGGAGGTAGACGTCGATGCAGGCGGCGTCCTCCGGGTTGCGGCGATCGACTACCAGCGGCAGGCCGGCTTCCTTCCAGGCGGCGAGACCGCCCTCCAGCAGCAGCACCGGGGCAGCGGTCAGGCCGCGCAGCTCCGGCACCGCCAGGCGGCCGGTCACCGGCTCCGCGGCGGCGACCACCACCTGTGCCGCGCCTGCCAGCGCCGGGGCCAAGCCGGCCAGGCGGGTACGCACGCCCCAGAGGGCGCCGGGGATCGCCGCCTCCCGGAAGTCGAGGGACCGGGTGAGCTGCACCACCTTCGTGCCGCCCTTCTCCAGCGCCGCGGCCAGGGTGGCAGGGGTGACGGAGGGGGCGTCCACCGCCGCCACCTCCGGGCAGTCCGGCGCCGGGGTGCCGGTCTCGAGCGCGCCCTGCAGCCCGCCCTCCAGCACGAAGACCTCCCATTGCCCGAGCTGACGGAGCCACCCCCCGGCCATGCGGGCGCGCACCCCGGTATCGTCCACCAGTACGATCCGGGCGCCGCGCACCGCAACCCACTGGTCGGTGGCCTGGACGAGCTGCCCGCCGGGGGCGTTGCGGCTGCCGGGCAGATGGCCGGCGGCGTATTCGGCGGGGTCGCGCACATCCAGCACCAGGGTCGTGCGGCCCGTCTCCGCCAGCAGGGCGACGAGGCCGGCGCGGTCCAGCGGTTTCACCCCATGCCGGTCGGCGAAGGCCTGGGCACGCTCCAGCGCCACGGGCAGGCTGGCCGGGGTGCCTTCGGGGTAGCTCAGCGCCTTGCCGCGGTCGCAGGTGAAGCCGGCCAGCTCCCACCCCATGGTGCCGTTGCGCAGCGCCACCACCTTGTTCGGCACCCCGGCACTGCGGAGCGATTCGGCACCCATGATGGAGCGCGTGCGGCCGGCGCAATTCACCACGATGGTGGTGGCGGGGTCCGGCGCCAGCTCGCCGATCCGATAGACCAGCTCGCCCCCCGGCACGCAGGTGGCGCCGGGGATGGACATGCGGCGGAACTCCTCCATCGGCCGGCTGTCCAGGATCACCATGTCGGTGCCGCCGCGGCGCATGGCGTCCAGCTCGGCCGGGTCGATGGAGGGGGTGTGGTAGTGGTGCTCCACCCACTCCCCGAAGGCCTTGGACGGCACGTTCACGCCCGAGAAGAGGACATAGCCCGCCGCCTCCCAGGCTGGGGTGCCGCCTTCCAGCACGCTCACATCCGTGTAGCCGACGCGCTCCAGCCAAGTGGCGAGGCGCGCCGCCAGCCCGCCCTCCCCGCCATCGACGCAGGCGATGCGGGTGCTGCGGCAGGGCAGGATGGCGCGGGCACGCAGCTCGGCCTGGGAGAGCGGGCAGGGATTCGCCCAGAAGAGGTGCGACCGGCCGAACTCCCCGACTTCCCGCGCATCGAGGATGGCGAGCTCCCTGCCGTCATGGATCCAGCTCTTCAGGGTCGGCGCGTCGATGCTGCGCATGGGGTGGGTCCTCCGTCGCGCGGAGGCTAACCTGCCCTCACCCACGGGACCAGCACCGCCCGCCCCGGCATCGGGCCCCCGGCGCCCCGCCCGGGACTTACGCCGCCTGTTGCCTGCCGCAGCTTTGCCGCGGCAGGCTGTGCGAAATGCCGGTCGCCCCGCGACTCCCGGGGCTCCCCATGACGTTGCACGGCAACGTCATGGGGAGCTAGCGCATGCAGCGCAGGAAGACGGTGGAGGGATGCGCGACCTCGCCGACCTCGGCGGCGCTGCGCGCCGCGCTGCTCGGCGCCACCCGCGGCTCCACGCCGTTGCGGCGGAGGAAGTCCATCGCTTCATGGCCCTTCACTGCGAAATTGACGTTCTGCGGGATGTCGCCGGTGCTCTGGGCGATGCGCTGGGCATTCAGCTTGGAGACGACGACGCCCACCACATGGCCCTGCATGTCCAGCAGCGGCCCGCCGGAATTGCCCGGCTGCACCGGGGCGCTGATCTGGAACTGGCGCGGGTTGTCGCGCAGCCCCGCCAGCGCCGAGACCTCCCCCGTGGTCAGGGTGGGGCCGGAGGAGAGCAGCCCGGCGAGCGGGAAGCCATAGGTCACCACCCCCTCTCCGCGCCGCATCTCCGGTCCGCCGCGGAAGGTGAGCGGGGGGCCGGCATTGCCGCGGACATTCAGCAGCGCCAGGTCGCGCTGCTCATCCGTGGCGGCGACGGTCGCCACCAGCTCCTCCCCGCCCGAGGCTGGGCGGACACGCATCTCGGCGCAGCCATTGGCGACATGGTGATTGGTCAGCAGCCGCCCGGGCGCCACGACGAAGCCGGTGCCGGAGGAGACCGGGCGGCGCCCGCCACCCGGCCCGCCGAAGGGGTCGCTGCCCGGGGGCAGGGGCGGCGGCTTGCCGGCCAGGCTGGCGCCCGGGGCGGGACCGGGGGCAGGCGGGGGAGCGGGCGCAAGGCCGGGCGCCGCCCCGGGGCCGGGCTGCATCCCGCGTGGCGGCGGACTGCCGAAGGAAGGCTTGCCCCCTGGGCCCATGGGGGCGGGCTCGGCGCCCAGGGGCGGCGGCTTCTGCCCGCAGGCCGGGGCGGCCAGCAGAGCGGAACAGAGGAGTGGGACGATCCAGGCTCGCATCGGGGCACCCTGCCGGCGGGGTAGGGACGTGGTCAACCGGAACGGCTCCGGAAGCTTGACGCAGATGGTGACAGCAACATGGCCTGAGGAGGACGAAAAACCGTGAATCCGCGAAGCCTGTGCATGTCGGGAGGCGGGCCGCGGCCGGTTGCCCGCCATCGCCGCCGACCCGCCCTGGCGCAGCCGCCGGATCAGCTCGCCAGGCGCGGCGCCATGGCCACGAGCGGCGCGCGGCCCGCGGCGGGGCGCGGCGCGATGCCGTCCAGCACCGTGAGCAGCTCACCGATATCGAAGGGCTTGTGCAGCAGGGCCCGGGGCGGCCGCGCGGTCTGGTAGAGCACCTCCCGCCCGCCGGGCGGCAGGTAGCCCGTCATCACCACCACCGGCAGGTCGGGCTGCTCCTGCCGCAGGGCGTAGATCAGATCCCATCCTGTAAGGCGCGGCATGGCCAGGTCGGTCAGCAGCAGGTCGAAGCGGCTCTCCCGTGCCAGGCGCAGTGCGACCTCACCATCGGGCGCCATCACCACCTGATGGCCGGCTTCGGCCAGAATATCCTCCAGCACCATCGCTGCCAGGGCTTCGTCCTCCGCGACCAGCACCCGTAGGGCCGGCCCGTCCCGCTCCGTCATGACCTGCCCTGTCCTCCGCCTCGCCTCGCGAGATCCAAAGATGCTCTAGCGCCGCCATCGGCAGGGCGGGATCAAACCCAGTTGAATTCGCCGAATATCATGGACCCGTTGCGTGATTGACCGATGCAAGCGGAACGATGACGTGCCGCGGCTGCGGCGGCAAGGCCCGGTCGCCGGCCGATCCGCGCGGGATTCAGCCCCAGTCCCGGATCGCCTGCAGATAGGCGGCGACGGAGAGGGCGGGATCGGCCGCCACCCGCAGATGCGCCGCCGCCGCCGCCCCGCGGGCCGCCAACCCGGCCGGGTCGGCCAGCAGGGCGCCGATCGCCGCGGCGAGTCGCGGCAGCAGCTCCGGCCCCGACTCCAGCTTCGCAACGACCGCGTCCGGCCATTCACCGAGCGGCCCGGCGGCATCCACCAGCGCCGGCAGGCCGAGGCCGAGCGCCCGGACCAGGGCGCCGGAACTCTCCCCGGCCAGCGGCCAGCGGAGATTGACCAGCAGATCCGCCGCCCTGGCATGGGCAAGGAATTCCTCCTCCCCCAGCCAGCCGGTGATGCGGACCCGGTCGCCGAGGCCGAGCCGGGCGATCTGCCCTTCCAGGTCGAAGCCCGGCTCCACCGCCCCGGCGATGACATGCAGCAGCGGGGAGCCGGCATCGCGCAGCCGCGCCACCGCCTCCAGCACCAGGTCGATCCGCTTGGCCGGGGTGGCGTGGCCGAGGGAGAGCAGCACCGGCCGGTCGGGCGGCAGATGACAGCGCGCACGCGCTTCCGCCTTGCTCAGCCCTGCGGCCGTGGCGACCAGCGGCGAGAGGTGGTGCGGCACCACCCGCACCTCCGGCCCGCCGATGCGGGCGACGCGGCCGGCGGCGAAGCGGCTGTGGACCAGTACGCCGCGCGCCCGGTCCAGCACCGCGCCGTTCAGCGGCAGCAGGAAGCGCTGCGCCGGGTCGAACAGCCCGTGCCGGCGGCGCCGGGCGAGGCGCCGCCCGGCCTCGCCATACTCCGCCGCCAGCGCCTGCTCGTATCCCGCCCAGTCGCCGCGGCCGAGGGTCAGCGCTTCCACCAGATGATGCAGCACCGGGTCGTGCAGCACGAGGATGCCGGGGCTGCGCAGCGCCGCGCGATAGACATGCGCGTGGTCGAGCGAATTGCCGAGCTGGAAGAGATGCGGAAGGGCGGCGAGCGCCGGGTCGCGCCGGTACTCCATCTCTGCCAGCACCTCGCAGCCTGGCAGCGGCACCTTGTCGGCCATCCGCGCCACCACCACGGCGATGCGGCGATGCTCCGCCAGCAGCGGCAGCAGCTCCGCGCTGTAGGCGGCGATGCCGGAACGCGCCGGCGGCAGCGGGGTGAAGACGACGAGGTCGGCCGGGGTGGCGCTCATCCCCGCCCCCTTCCCGGCTCAGCGTGCTTCGAGGGCAAGGATGCGGGCCTCCAGGGCGCGCAGCCGCGCCTCCATCTGCATCTGGCTGGCGGCGAGAAGATCCCCGACATAGCCGGCCAGCAGCGGCGCCAGGGCGGCGGCGGCGCGCTCCTCGGCGGTGGCGAGCGCGCCCTCCGGCGCGCCGGCGTCGCGCAACAGCCTGGCGACGCCCTCCAGCCGCTCCCCCACCTCCCGCCGCAGCAGGGCGAGTTCCTGGCGCAGCGCGGCGTCCCTCGCCTCGATCACCTCGGCGCCGAGCCCGCCCCCGCCGCCATCCTGCAACGCCAGCACCTCGCGCAGCTCGAGCAGCTGCTCGGCCAGGAATTCGCTGCGGATCGCCAGCACCGCCTGCAGCGCGCGGAGCGGGTCGGTCGGCAGGATCGGGCCGGGCGGCAGGTGGATGGGCGCGGCGACGCGTTTCGCCTCCTCGGACTCCATCATCTGCCGCAGCGCATCGGCACGGCGCTCCGGCCGGTCGGCGACCAGCTCCAGATAGTGGCGGTAGCCGCCCGCATCCGGCCAGCGCCGCAGCAGCGCCATATAGAGAGTGACCACGAAATCATGGTCCTCGCCGAAGAGCAGGTCCCCGGCCTCGAAGCGGCGGCGCGGGGGGGCCATCACTCGGCGGCCAGGCGCGGCGCCTCGGCCGGGACCGGCGGCGCCAGATCGATGCCGAGCTTCGCATAGAGGGCGCTGAGGCGCTCCGCATAGCGCTCCGGGCTGAACAGGGCGGCGCGGCGCGGTCCTGCTTCCGCCAGCCGGGCGCGCAGCTCGGCATCGCCGTCCAGCGCCTGGATGGCCTGCACGAGGCCGGAGATGTCGTAGGGGTCCACCTGCAGCGCCGCATCCCCTACCACCTCAGGCATGGAGGCGGAGTTGGAGGTGATGACGGGCGTGCCGAGCAGCATGGATTCCAGCGCCGGCAGGCCGAATCCTTCGTAGAGCGAGGGGAAGAGCACGCCGCGGGCGCCGCGGATCAGGTTCACCAGCAGGCGGAAGGGCGCGTAGTCCAGCAGAATGATCTTTCGCCGGGTCCTGAGCGTTCCGCCTTCCAGTACCAGGGTGCGGATATGGTCGTCGAACATCAGGCGGAGCTCCTGCTCCGACTTCCAGGCCTTCTTGCCGACGATGACCAGCGGGTCCGCCACATTGGCCGCCAGATAGGCCTGGATCATCCGGCCGACGTTCTTCTTCGGCTCGATGGCGCCGAAGAACAGCCAGTAGCGGCCAGCGGCCAGGCCGAAGCTCCCCTCGATCTCGGCGGCGACCGCCGGCATCGGCACCTCGCGGAACTTCTTCGGGATGTCCACCGCCTGGTAGGTGTTCGTCACCCGCTCCTCCGGCACGCCGAGCAGGCTGACGATGTCCCGCTTGGACGCTTCGGAGACGGTGACGATGTGCTCGGCGCTGCGGGCGAGCAGGCGGTTGAGGCGGAAATAGCGGCGCTTGTTGTCGAGGGTGGTGTAGGGCAGGCGCAGCGGCACCAGGTCGTGCATGGTGTAGATGTTGCGGGTGCCCGGCATGGCGATCGGGATCGGGTAGGTCCAGTGCATCAGCTCCGGCCGCCGGCCGCCGCGCATCCGGACCGGCAGCAGCCGCTGCATGACGCGGAAATGCGCATGCGCCTGCTGGAACACCTCCCGCGCATTCCAGATCTCGTCGTAATGCGGCAGGCGGTCGCGGAAGGTGGTGGCGATGACCTGGCCGGTGACAGGCACCCGGCTGGCCACCTCCCCACCCGGGGAGCCGATCAGCCGGTAGCCGCGGCGGATGGCCTGCAGCCATTGCGGCGCCTCGCCCACCCTTTCGTCGAAGAAGGCGATCTCCCGAATCAGCGGATCGCGGGAGGGCGAGGCGCGGGTGCCGTAGAGCACGCCCACCTCGGCGCCCAGGCGGGCCATGGCGAAGCTGAGGTTCCGCGCATAGGTCGCCACCCCGGTCCCCTGGTCCAACGCCAGGTTGTAGCCATCGAGGAAGATCCTGGGCCGTTTCGGGGCACCCATCCGTTCAATCTCCGGCAACCTCGCGGCGGCATCATGCCGCGCAACTTCACACCGCCACGTGAACGGGGATGTGTGCAAGCCCTCTTTCGATGACGCGCTGCCGCACCAATATCGCTTGCGGGGTGAACATCGCTGGCGCTTTATCGCGCCAAAGATGCGGGTGATGGATGTGGCATACTCCCCAGAGGATCTGATCCCGGAGCGCACCCATGGCGATGCGCTGGCCCTGCCGGCGGCGCCCGGCGCGGCGGCGGGCAGCGCCGCATCCCCGACCCCGGCGGCCCCGCCGGGGCTGCTGCGCCAGGCGCTCGCCCTTGGGGCCGTCGATCTTGCCCTGCTGCTGCTGCGGGCCGCCGCGGTCCTGGTGTTGCTCTCCCCGCTGCTGGTCGGGGCCTTGCTGATCTTCGGCTGAGGGATGGACTGCCCGCCCGGTGCTTCGGGCGGGCGCCGGAAGGCGGGCTCCGCGCCCCGGGTTCGCAGCCGCACGGCGTCGCGGTAATGCTGGCCCCGAGGCGGTCCGGCACGGCCGGCCGGCGAGGAGAAGCCTGCATGGATCAGCACGCCCCGTCCGACAGCACCCGGCCCACCGCGGAGGAATTGCTGGCCCGCGCCGATGGGCTGCGGGACCACCGGGAGTGGACGGAGGCGGCGCAAGCCTATGCCGGCTATCTCCGCCTGCGGCCGGAGGACTGGCCGATCTGGGTGCAGTACGGCCACTGCATGAAGGAAGCAGGCGACCCCCGCGCCGCGCTGCTGCTCTACCGGGAGGCGGAGCGCCTGCAACCGGAGGATGCCGACCTGCACCTGCAGATCGGCCATGCGCTGAAGCTGCTGGGCCGGCTGGAGGAAGCCTTCGAGGAATATGCCCGGGCCCTGACACTCGACCCCGGCAATGCGGCGGCGCGGCAGGAGCTGATGGCGACCGACCCGGTGCCCGACGCACCGCAGACCGCAGCAGCGCCCGCCCCCCCGCCGCCCGCCCCGGCCATGCCCGCCGCCCCGCCCCCAGCCCAGCCCGCCACGGCCGCGCCGCCCCCTTGGCCAGCGCCGCCGCGCCAGCCGGAGCCCGCTGCGGCGTCCCTCCCCACCCCGGCCCCGGCCGAGGCGGCCGCGCCCGGCAGCGCCGCCACGGTGGTGTTCGATGCCTCCGACCTGCTCGACTATTTCCGGCACAACCGGGCGCCCACCGGCATCCAGCGGGTCCAGCTCAACCTGATCCGGGAAGCGCTGCAGGGCGCGGCGCCAGCGGTGGCGGCCGCCTTCGACCCGCAGCGCAGCACCTGGGTGGCGCTGCCCACCGCGCTCTTCCTCCGCCTCGCCACCCTGTCCCGCACCGGCACCGACATCGCCGAGCCGGACTGGGCCGCCGCCATCGCGGAGGTGCGGCAATTGCTGCGCGAAAGTCCGCCGCTGGCCTTCCCCGAGGGCAGCCGGCTGGTCAATCTCGGCACCTCCTGGTGGATCCCGGACTATCTGCGCCGGGTGCGGGAGGCGAAGGCGCGCCACGGGCTGCGCTACATCCCCTTCATTCATGACTGCATCCCGCTGCTGCTGCCGGAGCATTGCGCCGCGGGGCTCGTCGAGGAGTTCGCCCGCTGGTTCGCCGCCATGGCGCTGCATGCCGATGCGGTGCTGACCAACTCCGAATGCACCAAGCGGGATTTCCTCGATCAGCTCGCGCAGTACCTGCCCGGGCTCAGCCTGCCGGCCCGGGTGCTGCGGCTGGATGCGGCGGAGCCGGCCGTCGCGGCGCCGCCGCCCGCCGCCGGGCAGCCGCCCTTCATCCTCTGCGTCGGCACCATCGAAAGCCGCAAGAACCACCTGCTGCTGTTCAATGCTTGGCTGACCCTGGTGCGCAAGCACGGGGCGGAGGCGGTGCCGGAGCTGGTCTGCGTCGGCAAGAAGGGCTGGCTGGCGGAGGCGGCGCTGGCGCTGCACGCCAATTCCCCCACCCTCCGCGCCAGGGTGCGGCTGCTGCACCATGTCTCGGACACGGTGCTGGAGGGGCTGTACCGGGACTGCCTCTTCACCGTGTACAACAGCTTCTACGAGGGCTGGGGCCTGCCGGTCACGGAGAGCCTGGCGCATGGTAAGCTGGCGCTGGTGCCGGACCATTCCTCGCTGCGCGAGGCCGGGGGCGAGGCGGCGCTCTATTTCCAGCCGCAGAACGAGCCCGACCTGGTCGCCAAGCTGGAGCGGCTGATCTTCGAACCCGGCTTCCGCGCCGCGCAGGAGGCCGCCATTGGACAGAAGCTGCGGCTGCGGCGCTGGCCGGACCTGGCCGGGGAGCTGCTGGGCCTCGTCGAAGCGGAGCTGCCGGCGTTGCCGCCGCCCCTCGCCCGGCTGGGCTTCCGCCTGGGCGAGATCCATGAGCTGCGACTGCTGCCGGGCCATCGCCCCTCTCCCGCCATGGCGGTGGCGGATGCGCTGCGCGAGGGCCCGGGCTGGGAGCGGCTGGAACGCTGGGGCTGCTGGACCACGCCTGCAGGCCCGGCCCGGCTGCGCCTGCCCCTGCCGGAGGGGCTGGAGGGCGACCGGCTGCGGGTGATGCTGGAGCTGCGCGCCCCGCCGGCGGGCAGCCGGGCCGCGCTGCGCGCCCATGCCGCCGATGCCGAGCCCGGCCCCTTCCGTAGCCTGGAGCTGACGGCCGGCGGCACCATCTTCGTGGCCCTGCCGGTGGTGGCCGGCGCGGCGCGGGAGCTGGTGGTGGAGATCGCTCCCGGCGAGGCGGTGACCCTGCCCGCCGAAGGGACCCTGCCGCAGCGCCAGGTGAGCCTCGGCGTAGTCAGCCTGATGGCCTGCCGCGAGGAGGATCTGGCGGCGCGGCTGGACTATCTGGAGCGGAAGGGCCTGCCGCTGCGATCCCTGCAATGATCACCGGCTTGGGAAGTCCAGACTTCCCAGCCTCGGTATTGCGCCCGGGCTCGATGTGGCAGCTGTGCCCCGAATTCAGCAATATGCCGGCCAGGGCCGGTATGAGGGGCGGAGTCGAGGTTTGCCGGTCGGCGGCAGGCCCGCCCCCCTCCACCGGAACCCGGCCCCGGCCTGGGGTCAGGTTCCGGCAGTCCGGTCAGCTCGCCAGGAAATGCCGGATCCGGTCGGCATGCGGGGCCATGCCGGCCACGCCGTTGAGATGCCCGAGCGGGCCCGCCAGCTCCGCCATCTCCACCTGCTTCCCGGCCTTGCGCAGCACCTCGGCGAAATCCCGCACGGCCTCGAGGGCGAAGATGCGGTCGGTGGTCGCCGGCAGCATCAGCCAGCGCCGCGGCGCCCCGGCCATGGCCGCGGCGAGGGAAGGATACTCGTTGAGGAAGAGCTGGTTGGCCCGGACCATGTAAAGGAAGGAGTTGGCGTCCGAGGTCCGCGCCCGCGCCGCCACCGTGTCATCCAGCCATTTCTCGATGGCGAAGCGGTCACCGATGCGGCGGGCCGGGTCCTGGCCCTCCGGCACCTTGTGGTCGTATTGCGCGGCCCAGGCGCGGTCGCGGGCATGCAGGGTGACGATCTTCCAGGCCTCGGCCAGCCCGCGCAGCGGCGGCTCCCGCCCCTGGCCGTAGTAGTCGCCCTCCCGCCAATTCGGGTCGAGCCGGATCGGCGCGGCCCAGATGTTCAGCCAGCCCTGCAGCCAGGCATCGATCTCGGCGGCGATCACCGGCATGACTCGGGCGCAGAAATCGGGATAGGCAGCCGCCCATTCGATGGATTGTAGCCCGCCATTGGAGGGGCCGGCGACCAGCGCCAGCTTCTTCACCCCGAGGCTGTCGAGCAGCTTCTTCTGGCTCTCGACGAAGTCCCGCATGGCGATGACCGGGAAGCTCATCCCCCAGGGCCGGCCGGTATCCGGGTTCAGCGTCGCCGGACCGGTGGTGACGGTGCCGGCATCCGGCACGTTGACGTTGACCAGCGTATCGACTGCCACGACGAAGTAACGACCGGTGTCGATCGCCTTGCCGGGGCCGATGATGGCGTCCCACCATCCCCGTGGCCCGTTGGCCGTCACCTGGCCCCAGGCATGGCTGTTGCCGGAGAAGAAGTGGCAGATGAGGACGGCGTTGTCCCCCGCCGCGTTGAGCCTGCCCTCCGTCTGGTAGCCGAGGCGGAGGTTGGGGATGGTGGCGCCGCCGCGGGTGCGGAAGGCGCCGCCCTCGAACACCTTCTTCTCGATGAGGGCAGAGGCCTGGGCAGGCGCCTGGCCCTGGGCCGCGGCGCGCTCCGCCCCAGGGCCTGCCGCGGCAGCGATCGCCAGCCCGGCTCCGAGCATGCTCCGTCTCTCCATCGCTGCCCTCCCTTCGTTCTGCCGCAGTCTGGCCATGCACCATGGCAAGGGCAAGGCGCGGCCTGCGCGTCGGCGTGCCGGATGCGCGCCCCGCCGGACCGCCATCGACCTTCATGAGTCCATGGTCCGAATCCGGTGCCGGGTGATTCCCCGTGCGAAGGCTTTGCTTTAGCCTCGCCCATCAGCCGGGCGCGAACGCCACGGCAGAAATAATGGGGGGTTGCGGACTTGATGACCTTAACTCTGGTTTTGGTGATTGTGCTGGGGGCGACGTCGATCGCCTACGGCGTCGTCACCGCGAAGCAGGTGATGGCGCTGGATGCCGGCACCGCGCGGATGCAGGAAATCGCGAGGGCCGTGCAGGAGGGCGCCGGCGCCTATCTGCGGCGGCAATACACCACCATCGGCATCGTCGGCATCGTGCTCTTCGTGCTGGTGGTCGTGACTCTCGGCATCACCGTCGCGATCGGCTTCCTGATCGGCGCCGTACTATCCGGGGTGGCCGGCTTCATCGGCATGAACGTCTCGGTCCGCGCCAATGTGCGCACCGCCCAGGCCTCCACCCGGTCGCTCGCCGCCGGGCTGGACGTGGCGTTCAAATCCGGCGCCATCACCGGGCTGCTGGTGGCCGGCCTCGCCCTGCTCGGCGTCGCCATCTACTTCTTCATCCTGGTGGTGATCGGCGGCCATGCGCCGAATGACCGACTGGTGATCGACGCGCTGGTGGCGCTCGGCTTCGGCGCCTCGCTCATCTCCATCTTCGCCCGGCTCGGCGGCGGCATCTTCACCAAGGGCGCCGATGTGGGCGGCGACATGGTCGGCAAGGTCGAGGCCGGCATCCCCGAGGACGACCCCCGCAACCCCGCCACCATCGCCGACAATGTGGGCGACAATGTCGGCGACTGTGCCGGCATGGCGGCCGACCTGTTCGAGACCTATGCGGTGACCATGGTCGCCACCATGGTGCTGGCGGCGATCACCTTTGCCGGCAATGCCGGGATGCTGCAGGCCGGCATGCTCTACCCGCTGGCGATCGGCGCGGTCTGCGTCATCACCTCCATCATCGGCACCTATTTCGTGAAGCTGCCTTCCAACAACTCCATCATGGGGGCGATGTATCGCGGCTTCATCGTCACCGGATTGCTCTCCCTGGTCGTGCTGCTGCCGCTGACCTACCTCATCTGGGGCAGCGGCACGATCACTGCGGGCGGCACCAGCTTCGGGCCCTTCGCGCTCTTCCTCTGCGGGATCGTCGGGCTGGCGGTGACGGGCGCCATCATCGTGGTGACGGAATACTACACCGGCACGGGCTTCCGGCCGGTGAAGGCCATCGCCGAAAGCTCCGTCACCGGCCATGGCACCAATGTCATCCGCGGCCTCGCCGTCTCCATGGAGAGCACGGCACTGCCGGCGCTGATCATCATCGCCGGCGTGCTGGTGGCCTACAACCTGGCCGGGCTCTACGGCATCGCCATCGCGGTGACGACGATGCTGGCGCTGGCCGGCATGGTGGTGGCGCTCGACGCCTTCGGCCCGGTGACGGACAATGCCGGCGGCATTGCCGAGATGGCCGGGCTGCCGAAGGAGATCCGGGTCACCACGGATGCGCTGGATGCGGTGGGCAACACCACCAAGGCGGTCACCAAGGGCTACGCCATCGGCTCGGCCGGCCTCGGCGCGCTGGTGCTGTTCGCGGCCTATACCCAGGACCTCAGCTACTTCGCCGCCAACGCAGCGCAGTATCCCTACTTCACCGGGGTCGGGGCGCTGACCTTCAGCCTCTCCTCCCCCTATGTCGTCATGGGGCTGCTCTTCGGCGGGGCCCTGCCCTTCCTGTTCGGCGGCATGGCGATGACGGCGGTCGGCCGCGCGGCAATGAGCGTGGTGGAGGAGGTGCGGCAGCAATTCCGGGAGAAGCCCGGCATCATGGAGGGCCGCGACCGGCCAGATTATGGCCGCGCCGTGGACATCCTGACCAAGGCGGCGATCAAGGAGATGATCATCCCCTCGCTGCTGCCGGTGCTCTCGCCGCTGGTCTGCTATTTCGGCGTCCAGGCCATTGCCGGGAAGGCCGCGGCCTTCGAGGCGCTGGGGGCGATGCTGCTCGGCGTCATCGTCACCGGCTTCTTCGTGGCCGTCAGCATGACCACCGGTGGCGGCGCCTGGGACAATGCCAAGAAGTACATCGAGGAAGGCCACCATGGCGGCAAGGGATCGGAGGCCCACAAGGCGGCGGTCACCGGCGACACGGTGGGCGACCCCTACAAGGACACCGCCGGCCCGGCGGTGAACCCGATGATCAAGATCACCAACATCGTGGCGCTGCTGCTGCTGGCGATCCTGGCGCATAGCGGCTGACGCTGCAGGGGGGATCGGCGGCACGGCCGCCGGTCCCCTCGCCCTTCTTCGGCGCGCCGGCAGGGCGGGATGGCTGAGTTTCGCTCAACCATCCCGCTCTGGCCCCCTATTCGGCCGCGTGATTGACGGCTTCGGTCGATTCGACCTCAGCCGATCACGCTCCAGGCCCAGCCGAGCCCTTGCGACCTGCGACGGAACGGCGGCTCAGGCGGTCCGGCTGCGGACCAGGGACAGGATCTGGCCGGCCGGCTTGCCGGAAGCTTCGGCAATGCGCTGGTCCTGCGCCTCGATCTCGGCGCGGGCAGGGTCGTCGCCATCGAGGCCGCCCAGCAACTCCGCCGGCACTTTGCGGTTGGACCGGCGGCTGCCATCGGCATAGGTCACGTCGAACAGCACCCACTTCCCGTCATCTCGCTGCCTGGCCATGGGTTTGGCCTTCTCGGCCGCGGGGCCTCGGACGGGGGGCGGCATCGGCGCCGGCGCTTCCGGCGCGGCCATCTCCTCGCGGCCGGTGCGGCGCTCCGCCACGGCCGCCTCGCGCTCGCGCCGCTTGGCCTCCTGCTTCGCCTGCTTGCCGCGATTCACCTCGGCGCGTTGCTGACCATAATTCGGCCTGCGTGCCATCATCCCCTCCTTCGTCAGAAGGGGCGCGCCCTTCAATGCTGCATGTCAGGCGAAGAGCTTCGGCGGCCCGCTGCGGAGCTGGCTTTCCAGCACCACGCGCTCATGCCCGTCCTGCTGGTGCTTCACCCGGTATTCCCGGTCGTTCGGCGGGCCCGGAAGCTGCCGCACCACGGTGTAGAGGCCGCGTGGCACGTTGGTGTCGTAGCGCCCCGGCACGAATTCGACGTTCTGGCCGACGCTGTAGAGATGCGGGGTCATGCGGCGTCTCCTTCCCACACGCAGGCAGGCCGGTGGGGCCGGCAGCTCAGCGCCGCCGGCCCCTTCGAATCACTCGGCCTTCAGGTCGCAGGCGGAGAGCTTGCCCTGCTGGCCGCGCTGAATCTCGAAGCTGATGCGCTGGCCATCCTGCAGGCCGCTGAGGCCGGAGCGCTGCACATCCGAGATGTGGACGAAGACATCGGCGCCACCGCCCTCAGGCTGGATGAAGCCGTAGCCCTTGGTGGCGTTGAACCATTTCACGGTACCAGTAGCCATGCGGGAATTCCCATCATGCAAGGATGCCACCTCGCGAACATCGCGAGACGGGCCAATCTGCCTCTCAGGACGGAAACCACGCTCGGTGCCCCTGGCGGGGCGAAACGAAACAGGCCGAACCGGACGGGTTGACGCAGGGCATATGAGCCTGCGGCGGGCCGGCCACAAGCCCAATCGTACGCCCGGTGCGGAAAGATCCGTTCAGCGCAGCCGCAGCCGCTCCGGAATCGGCAGCCCCAGCCGCACCGGCACGTTCCAGACCTCCCGCTCCGTCCGCAGCTTCTGGAACCCGGCGGCCAGATAGTTGGGCAGCGCCCGGGGATGGTCGGCGGTGCAGGTGTTCACCGTGACGGCGCGCTGCGCCTCGGCCCAGCCATCCTCCACCGCGCGGCGCAGGAAGGCGCGGCCGAGCCCGGTGCCCACCGCATGCGGCAGCAGGCCGAAATAGGAGAGGTTGACCAGCCCGCCATGCCGGCGGTCCAGCTCGTAGAACCCCGCCGGCTCGCCGCCGCGATAGAGCACGTGAATGGAAATGGCCGGCTCTGCCAGCAGCGCCGCGAGCTGGGCATCCGGCACGGTGCGGCGCAGCCACCAGACATAGCGGTGCCCCACCGTGTCGTAGAGATAGCGGTAGAAGGGCACGGTGCAGCGCTCCAGCCGCTCCAGCCGCGTATCCGCGGGCAGAGGGGGGGCTGGATCGGTCGGCCGCCGGTCCATCCGCAGGAAGGTGACGTCCACCGCGACGGGAATGACAGGTTCCGGCGCCATCATCCCAGCCCTGCCGGCCGGCCTGTCGCCATGGTCAGTTGTCCAGGAAGCTGCGCAGCTTGCGGGAGCGGGAGGGGTGCTTCAGCTTGCGCAGCGCCTTGGCCTCGATCTGCCGGATGCGCTCCCGTGTCACGTTGAACTGCTGCCCGACCTCCTCCAGCGTGTGGTCGGTGTTCATGCCGATGCCGAAGCGCATGCGCAGCACCCGCTCCTCGCGCGGCGTGAGGGAGGAGAGCACCCGCGTCGTCGCCTCCCGCAGGTTGGACTGGATGGCGGCGTCCAGCGGGATGATGGCGGCCTTGTCCTCGATGAAGTCGCCGAGATGG
>NZ_JAMZIK010000057.1 GCF_024178315.1 Siccirubricoccus soli
TGTCACGTTGAACTGCTGCCCGACCTCCTCCAGCGTGTGGTCGGTGTTCATGCCGCTGCCGAAGCGCATGCGCAGCACCCGCTCCTCGCGCGGCGTGAGGGAGGAGAGCACCCGCGTCGTCGCCTCCCGCAGGTTGGACTGGATGGCGGCGTCCAGCGGGATGATGGCGGCCTTGTCCTCGATGAAGTCGCCGAGATGGCTGTCCTCCTCGTCGCCGATCGGCGTCTCGAGGGAGATCGGTTCCTTGGCGATCTTCAGCACCTTCTCGAGCGGCATGCCGAGCTTTTCCGCCAGCTCCTCCGGCGTCGGCTCGCGGCCGATCTCGTGCAGCATCTGGCGGGAGGTGCGGACCAGCTTGTTGATCGTCTCGATCATATGGACCGGGATGCGGATGGTCCGCGCCTGGTCCGCGATGGAGCGGGTGATCGCCTGGCGGATCCACCAAGTGGCGTAGGTGCTGAATTTGTAGCCGCGGCGGTACTCGAACTTATCCACCGCCTTCATCAGCCCGATATTCCCCTCCTGGATCAGGTCGAGGAATTGCAGGCCGCGATTGGTGTATTTCTTGGCGATGGAGATGACGAGGCGGAGGTTCGCCTCGATCATCTCCCGCTTCGCCTGGGTCATGTCCCGCTCCCCGCGGGAGACGGTGGCATAGACCCGGCGGAACTCGCCGATCGGCAGGCTGGTCTCGGTGGCGATGGTGGCCATCTGCGCCCGCACCGCCTCCACATCCTCGCGCGAGCGGGCGATAAAGGCCTTCCAGGATTTGTGCGTCAGCTTGGACAGGCGGTCGAACCAGGCGGGGTCCAGCTCATTGCCGCGCCAGTGCTGCAGGAAATCCTCCCGCTTCACCTTGGCGGCTTCCGCCATGCGCAGCACCTGGCCTTCCAGCGCCGTCAGCTTGCGGTTGATCTGCTTGAGCTGCTCGACCAGTTCCTCGATCCGGTTGTTGTGGAGATGCACTTTCTCCACCAGGGCCACCAGCTCGGTCCGCGCCTTCTCGTAGGTCTTCTCCGACCGGCCGGCGAAGTCCTCGCCCGCCGTATAGGCCTCCATGCGCTTCTGCTGCAGCTTCTGCAGCTTGGCATAGGCGGCCTCGATCGCCTCGAAGGCGGCCAGTGCCTCCGGCTTCAGCTTCTCCTCGAGCGCCGAGAGGGAGAGGCCCATGCCCTCGCCTTCCTCGCCCTCCTCGAACTCCTCGTTCGGGTCCGGTGCGGCGGCATCCGGGTTGTCCCCGGCATTGGTCGCCTCCAGATCGATCACGTCGCGCAGCAGCATGCGGCCTTCCTTCACCGCATCATGCCAGGCGATGATCGCCTTGAAGGTCTGCGGGCTCTCGCAGAGCCCGCCGATCATCATGTCCCGCCCCGCCTCGATCCGCTTGGCGATGGCGATCTCGCCCTCGCGGGAGAGCAGCTCGACGCTGCCCATCTCCCGCAGATACATCCGGACGGGGTCGTCGGTGCGGCCGAGATTCTCCTCGTCCACATTGCCGCCGCCCTCCTCGTCCTCCTTCTCCTCCTTGTCCTCGGCGGCGGGCTTGGCGGCGACCTCGCCCTCATCGGCCTCCTCGCCCTCGACGACGGTGATGCCGATCTCGGAGAGGTTCGCGAGCGTGTCCTCGATGAGCTCCGAGGAGACCTGGTCCTGCGGCAGTGCCGCATTCACCTCGTCATAGGTGACGTAGCCGCGCTCCTTGCCCCGGGCGATCAGCTTCTTCACCGAGGCCGTCATGGTGTCGAGCAGCACACCATCGACCGCCTCGTCGCGGCTTTCGACCGTATCCGTGCCGTTCGCGACCTTGCTCGCCATGCCGTACGCTCCGTTCCGGCGCCATGGCCCCACCGGGGCTGGCGCGACTCCCCTACCCTATGTCGGTGCCCGCGCCGCCCCTGGGGGGCAACGGCCGGGCACTACACCCTCAGCCCCTGCTCGGGGTCGCCGCCGCGGAGCGCGGCCAGCGCCTCGGTCAACCGGATCAGCCGCGCCTGCGCGGTGGCATCGTTGGTTTCCGCGAGCAAAAGCTGGGCCGCATCACGATCCGCGACCAATTCCGCCTCGCCCCGCAGCAAACCGAAGAAGTGCCACCACCCGTCCAGCGCCTCCGCCGGTTGTGCCTCCTGCAGGGAGGCGGCCGAGAGTCCCTGGGGCCGCAACGCCCAGGCCATGGCCGCACCAAGCCCATATTGATCGAGTTGGTCCATTAACGCGGCGGAGTCAAGCAGGGGCGCCTCCGCCAGGAAGCGCAGCATGCCGGCCCGCAAAGCCGTGCAATCGCCCTCCGGCAGGTCCAGCGCGGCGAAGGGCTCCTCCACCTCCGGCAGCAGGGCGGGGTGGCGCAGCAGGATGGCCAGCAGGTTGCGCGCGCGCTCCAGCCGGATGGCCTCGGGGTCGACCGGCGACCGGCGCGGCGGCGCCGCGCCGGGGCGGGCGGGACCGCCGCGGCGGCTGCCGGCGAAGAGCCGGTCCAGCAGGGCGCGGCGATACTCGGCGGCCAGCGCCTTGTCCGGGATGGCGCGCGCCGCGGCTTCCAGCCGGTGCCGCAGCGCAGCCCGCTGCTCCGGCGTCTCCAGGCGCCTGCCCTCGGCCAGCAGGTCGTAGAGCGCGACGGAGAGCGGCCGCGCCGCCTCCAGCACCGCCGCGAAGGCGCGGCTGCCGCCCTTCAGGATCAGCGTGTCCGGGTCCTCGCCGCCGGCCAGCATCGCCAGCTTCAGGCTGCGCTCCGGTGCCAGCAGGGGCAACGCCAGCTCCGCCGCCCGCGCCGCGGCCCGGGCGCCGGCGGCATCGCCGTCGAAGCTCAGCACCGGCTCGGGCGAGATCTGCCACAGCGCCTCGAGCTGCTCGGCGGTCAGCGCCGTGCCGAGCGGCGCGACGGCCCCGGTGAAGCCCGCCTGGTGCAGCGCGATCACGTCCATATAGCCCTCGACCACCAGCAGCACGGCGCCGCGGAACACCCCTTCCCGCGCCTGGTCCAGGCCGTAAAGGCTGCGGCGCTTCTGGAACAGCGCGGTCTCCGGACCATTGACGTATTTCGGCTGGCCGTCGCCCAGGATGCGGCCGCCGAAGGAGATGGTGCGGCCGCGGCGGTCGCGGATCGGGAACATCACCCGGCCGAAGAACATGTCCGAAAGCCCGGCCTCCGGCCGGTCCGGGTCGCGCGGCTTCATCAGCCCGGCCTCGACGAGCTGGGCGGGCTCGATGCCCTCCGCCCGCAGCTCGGCCGCCAGCGCCCCCCGCCCCTCCCCGGACCAGCCGAGGCCGAAGCGCTCGATCGTCTCCTCGGTCAGGCCGCGGCGGCGCAGATAGTCCAGGGCGGCGCGGCCCTCGGGTTGGCGGAGACGGCGGCGATAGGCGGCCTCGGCGGCGGCCAGCACGGCATGGAGGTCCCGCGTCCGGCGCTCCCGCGCTGCCGCCTCGGGCGTCGGCTTCGGCACCTCCAGCCCGGCCTCGCGGGCCAGGCGCTCCACCGCTTCCGGGAAGCTCGCCCCCTCCCCGCGCATGAGGAAGGTGATGGCATCGCCATGCGCGCCACAGCCGAAGCAGTGGAAATGGTCGTCATAGACATAGAAGGAGGGCGTCTTCTCGTTGTGGAAGGGGCAGCAACCCTTCCATTGCCGGCCATTCCGGGCCAGCCGCGTCTTGCGGCCGATGAGCTGGGCCAGCGGGGTGCGGGCACGAAGCTCTTCAAGAAAGGCAGGGGGGAGAGCCATGGCGTGGGGTCAGCATAGCGCCGGCGGGCGTGATTCCGAGGGGGACTTTGTCCCCCTCGGGCTCCCCCTACCGAAGGCCGAAGGGCCTTTGGAGACCATGAATCTGGGAGCCGGCGGGCGAAACTGCCGGCTCAAGGGGCCAGGGCGTTCTGTCAGCTGCCCAGCGCCGCCTTCACCAGCGGCCCGGCCTTGGCCATGTCCAGCGCCGCGGCGTGCTTCGCCTTCAGCGCCGCCATCACCTTGCCCATCTCCTTCACGCTGGTGGCGCCGGTCTCCGCCACCGCCGCGGCCACCGCCGCGCGCATCGCCGCCTCGTCCATCTGCTGCGGCAGGAAGCTCTCGATGACGGCGATCTCCGCCTCCTCCTTCTCCGCCAGCTCCGGTCGGTTGCCCTGGCGGTAGAGCTCGACGCTCTCGCGGCGGGACTTCGCCATGCCGCGCAGCATGGCAAGGATCTGCTCATCCGGGACCTTGTCCACGCCGGAAGGGCGGGCGGCGATGTCCACATCCTTCAACTTCGCCGTGATCATGCGAAGGGTGGAGGTGCGGGCGGTATCCTTGGCCAGCATCGCTTCCTTCAGGGCTGCCGTGAAACGGCTGCGCAGATCCTCGGCCATGGCGGTCTCCTCTGAGCGCGACGGATGGCGGCCAACCGGGCCGGGGCATCCGGATCACGCATCCAAATCACCGGCGGGAGGTAGCATGCGGCGCCTGGGAGGCAAGGCAGGCGGGACATGGCCCGGGCGGGAAAATAGTTCCCAGCCACTCCGTCAGCCTTGAGATGGGAAATGTCTTCCCACATAATGGCGCCATGCGCACCGTCGAAGACATCATCGCCCAGCTCGGCGGCCCGGAAGCCGCGGCGCGGCATTGCGGCATCGGCACCGAAGCGGTGCGCAAATGGCGCCAGACCAAGGCCATTCCGGCCCGGCACTGGCCGGCCATCCTGGCCGCCACCGGCCTTGCCCTGGGCGACCTGCCCGGCGCCCCCGAACCCCGCGCGGAGACTCCGATGAAAGATGACCTCCCCCCCGAGGGCGCGACAGCCTGCCTGGTCCTGGGGGATGGCAGCGTCTTCTGGGGCCGCGGCTTTGGCGCCCATAGCCCCTCCGGCGGCCCCATGCCCGCCGAGATCTGCTTCAATACCGGCATGACCGGCTATCAGGAGACGCTGACCGACCCCTCCTATGCCGGGCAGATCATCACCTTCACCTTCCCGCATATCGGCAATGTCGGCGCCAACCCCGAGGATATCGAGGCGGTGACGCCCGCCGCCCGCGGGCTGGTGGTGAAGCAGGAGGTGACGGAGCCGGCCAATTACCGGGCGACGCGGCACCTGGAGGATTGGCTGAAATCCCATGGCGTGCCGGGCATCGCCGGGGTGGACACGCGGGCGCTGACCGCCCGCATCCGGGATGGCGGGCCGCCCAACGGCCTCATCGCCTACCCGGCCGACGGCCAGTTCGACCTCGCCGCCCTGCGCGCCGCCGCCGCCGCCTGGCCGGGGCTGCAGGGCATGGACCTCGCCAAGGAGGTCTCCTGCCGCCAGGCCTATCACTGGGACGAGACGGTCTGGGCCTGGCCGGAGGGCTTCGGTCGCCAGGCGGCGCCGAAACACAAGGTCGTCGCCGTGGATTACGGCGCCAAGCGCAACATCCTGCGCTGCTTGGCCTCGGCCGGCCTCGACGTAACCGTGGTGCCGGCGACCGCGACGGCGGAGGAGATCCTGCGACACAAGCCCGATGGCGTCTTCCTCTCCAACGGCCCCGGCGACCCGGCGGCGACCGGCGAATACGCCGTGCCCGCCATCCGCGCGGTGCTGGAGAAGAAGGTGCCGGTCTTCGGCATCTGCCTCGGCCACCAGCTCCTCGGCCTCGCCCTCGGCGGGAAGACCTACAAGCTGGAGCGCGGGCACCGCGGCGCCAACCAGCCGGTGAAGGACCTGACCACCGGCAAGGTGGAGATCACCAGCCAGAACCATGGCTTCGCGGTGGACGAGAAGAGCCTGCCGGGCAACGTCAAGGTGACCCATATCTCGCTCTTCGACGGCTCGAATGAAGGGCTGATGGCAACCGACCTGCCGGCCTTCTCCGTGCAGTATCATCCGGAAGCCAGCCCGGGGCCGACGGACAGCCACTACCTGTTCCACCGCTTCGTGGCGCTGATCGAGAAGCACAAGACGGGAGGATAACGGATGTTCGAGCTGAAGGGCCGGGTCGGCCTCGTCACCGGCGGCAATGGCGGCATCGGCCTCGGCTTCGCCCGCGGCCTGGCCCGCGCCGGCGCCGCGGTGATGGTGGCGGGGCGCAACGCCGCGAAGAACGAGGCGGCGGTGGCGGAGCTGCGGGCCCTGGGCGCCACGGCCGAGGCCGTGGTGGTGGACGTGACCGACGAGGCCAGCATCAACGCCATGGTCGCGGCGACGGTCGCGCGCTTCGGCCGGCTCGACATCCTGGTGAACAATGCCGGCATCAACATCCGCAACCGGCCGGAGGTCTACGAGCTGGCCGATTGGCACCAGGTGATCGCCACCAACCTGACCAGCACCATGCTGGCCAGCAAGGCGGCGCATCCGCATCTGAAGGCGGGCGGCCATGGCCGTGTCATCAACAACGGCTCCATGCTCTCCATCTTCGGCCTGCCGCTGCACGCCGCCTACGGCGCCAGCAAGGGCGGGGTGGTGCAGCTCACCAAGAGCCTCGCTGTCGCCTGGGCGCCGGATGGCATCACGGTGAACTGCATCCTGCCCGGCTGGATCGACACCGACCTGACGCGCAAGGCGCGGGCCGACATGCCGAAGCTGAACGACAACGTCCTCTCCCGCACGCCCAGCCTGCGCTGGGGCACTCCGGCGGATTTCGAGGGCGTGGCAGCCTTCCTCGGCTCGGATGCCAGCGCCTTCATCACCGGCGTCGCGATCCCGGTGGATGGCGGGTTCTCGGTGAACGGCTAGCCTTGCCCTCGCTCCACACCCTCCTCGTTTTCGCGGCGCTGTCGCTCGGCCTGGCGCTCACACCCGGGCCGAACATGCTCTACCTCGTCTCGCGCTCCCTCGCGCAGGGCACGGCGGCGGGGATGGTCTCGCTGCTCGGCTGCCAGGCCGGGTCGCTCGCCATCATGCTGACGGCCGCCGCCGGCATCACCGCGGCGCTGCTGGCCATACCCTATGCCTGGGACGTGCTGCGCCTCGGCGGCGCCGCCTATCTCGCCTGGCTGGCCTGGCAGAGCCTGCGGCCGGGCGGCCAGCCCCTCTTCGCCCCGCGGCCCATGCCGAGGGACCCGGGCTGGCGGCTGTTCGGCGTCGGCGCCGCCACCGCGGCGCTGAACCCGAAGGTCGCGCTGTTCTACATGGCGGTGCTGCCGCCCTTCATCGACCCGGCGCAGGGCCATGTCTTCCTGCAGGGCGCCGTGCTCGGCGCGGTGCAGATCGCGGTCTGCACCTTGTTCGATGCGGTGCTGGTCTGGGGCGCGGCGGCCACCGCCCGCTTCCTCGGCACCCGCCCGATGTGGATGGCGGCGCAGCGCTGGGTGCTGGGCGCCGCGCTCGGCCTGCTGGCGGTGAAGCTGGCGACGCAGCGCGGCGCAACATGACCCTCGCCCTGCTCGCCCTGCTGGCGCTGTCCTGGACCGGCCTCTCGCTCGCCCTGCTGGCCATGCTGTTCCGCCGCATGATGCCGCCGCGCCAGGCGGCCTGGCGGGCCTTCGGCATCGGCCTCGTGGTGAACGGCCTCAGCGCCTGGTACGCCGCGCCGGGCGAGCCCTTCGCCGCCCTCGCCCTCATCCTGCTCTGCCACCTGCTGCTGCTGCCGCCCCTGCTGCTGGCGGCACGGCGCGAACCCCTTGCCTGAACCGGACCCGCCATGCCGAAGCGCACCGACATCTCCTCCATCCTCATCATCGGCGCCGGCCCGATCGTCATCGGCCAAGCCTGCGAGTTCGACTATTCCGGCGCCCAGGCCTGCAAGGCGCTGCGGGCGGAGGGCTACCGCGTCATCCTGGTGAACTCCAACCCGGCGACGATCATGACCGATCCCGGGCTGGCGGATGCCACCTATATCGAGCCCATCACCGTGGAGATGGTCGAGAAGATCATCGCCAAGGAGCGTCCGGATGCGCTGCTGCCCACCATGGGCGGCCAGACCGCGCTGAACACCGCGCTGAAGCTGGCGGAAGCCGGGGTGCTGGCGAAGTATGGCTGCGAGTTGATCGGCGCCAAGGCCGAGGTGATCGACAAGGCCGAGGACCGGCAGAAATTCCGCGATGCCATGGCGAAGATCGGCATCGAGAGCCCGCGCAGCGCCATCGCCCACACCATGGAGGAAGCCCGCGCGGCGCTGGAGGAGGTGAAGCTGCCCTGCGTCATCCGCCCTTCCTTCACCCTGGGCGGCACCGGCGGCGGCATCGCCTACAACCGCGAGGAATTCGAGCAGATCGTCGCCGCCGGCCTCGACGCCTCCATGACCAGCGAGGTGCTGGTGGAGGAGAGCGTCCTCGGCTGGAAGGAGTATGAGATGGAGGTGGTCCGCGACAGCGCGGACAATTGCATCATCATCTGCTCCATCGAGAATCTGGACGCCATGGGCGTGCATACCGGGGACAGCGTGACCATCGCCCCGGCGCTGACGCTGACGGACCGCGAATATCAGCGCATGCGCGATGCCAGCATCGCATGCCTGCGGGAGATCGGCGTCGATACCGGCGGCTCCAACGTCCAGTTCGGCATCAACCCGGCGGATGGCCGCATGGTCATCATCGAGATGAACCCGCGCGTCTCGCGCAGCTCGGCGCTGGCCTCCAAGGCCACCGGCTTCCCCATCGCCAAGGTCGCGGCGAAGCTCGCCGTGGGCTACACGCTGGACGAGCTGGCGAACGACATCACCCGCGTCACCCCGGCCTCCTTCGAGCCGACCATCGACTATGTGGTGGTGAAGATCCCGCGCTTCACCTTCGAGAAATTCCCCGGCACGCCGGCGACGCTGACCACCAGCATGAAGTCGGTCGGCGAGGCGATGGCGATCGGCCGCAGCTTCGCCGAGGCGCTGCAGAAGGGGCTGCGCAGCCTGGAGACCGGCTTCTCCGGCCTCGACGAGGTGGCCGCGCCCGGCGATGGCAGCTTCGGCGCCTATCACGCCGCGCTGGCGACGCCGCGGCCGGACCGCATCCTGATGGCGGCGCAGGCGATGCGTGCCGGCATGCCGCTCGAGGAGATCGCCGAGGCGAGCAAATTCGACTCCTGGTTCCTGCGCGAGGTGGAGAAGATCGTGCGGGCGGAGGCCGAGATCCGCGCCCATGGCCTGCCGAAGAGCGCGACCGCGCTGCGCCGGGTGAAGGCGCTCGGCTTCTCCGACAAGCGCCTCGCGCAACTCACCGGCCAGACGGAGGCGGCGGTGGCGCAGGCGCGGCACGCCCTCGGCGTCACCCCGGTCTACAAGCGCATCGACACCTGCGCGGCCGAGTTCACTTCCGAAACGCCCTATATGTATTCCACCTATGAGGGCGGCTACGGCACGCCGGTCTGCGAGAGCCGGCCGACCGACAAGCGGAAGGTGGTGATCCTCGGCGGCGGGCCGAACCGCATCGGCCAGGGCATTGAGTTCGACTATTGCTGCGTCCATGCCTGCTACGCGCTGCGCGAGGCGGGCTTCGAGACCATCATGGTGAACTGCAACCCGGAGACGGTCAGCACCGACTACGACACCTCCGACCGCCTGTATTTCGAGCCGCTGACGGCGGAGGACGTTATCTCCCTCATCCGCAAGGAGCAGGAGAGCGGCGAGCTGCTCGGCTGCATCGTGCAGTATGGCGGGCAGACGCCGCTCAAGCTCTCCCAGGCGCTGCACAAGGCGGGCATCCCGATCCTCGGCACCAGCGCGGAGGCGATCGACATCGCCGAGGACCGCGAGCGCTTCCAGCACCTGCTGAAGGGCCTCGGCCTGAAGCAGCCGCAGAACGGCACGGCGCGCACGCTGGAAGAAGCGGTGACCGAGGCCGAGCGCATCGGCTACCCGGTCGTCGTCCGCCCCTCCTACGTCCTTGGCGGCCGCGCCATGGAGATCGCCTATAACCGCGAGCAGCTCCTGCGTTTCGGGCAGGAGGCGGTGAAGGTCTCGGGCGAGAACCCGATCCTCATCGACCAGTACCTGCAGGACGCGATCGAGGTGGATGTGGACTGCATCGCGGACAGCGCGGGCGAGGTCTATGTCGCCGGCGTCATGGAGCATATCGAGGAAGCCGGCATCCACTCCGGCGACAGCGCCTGCTCCCTGCCTCCCTATTCCCTGCCGCCCGCCATCGTCACCGAGCTGAAGGCCGAGACGGAGGCGATGGCCAAGGCGCTGAAGGTGCAGGGGCTGATGAACGTCCAGTACGCGGTGAAGGACGGGGAGATCTACGTGCTGGAGGTCAATCCCCGCGCCTCCCGCACCGTGCCCTTCGTCGCCAAGGCCACCGGCGTGCCGGTGGCGAAGATCGGCGCGCGGGTCATGGCCGGCACGTCGCTCCGGGAATTCGCGCTGGATGACGAGGCGATCAACCGCCATGTCGCGGTGAAGGAAGCGGTCTTCCCCTTCAACCGCTTCCCCAATGTCGATGTCATCCTCGGCCCGGAAATGAAATCCACCGGCGAGGTGATGGGGCTGGATGCCAGCTTCGAGCGCGCCTTTGCCAAATCCCAGCTCGGCGCCGGGGTGAAGCTGCCGGTCGCCGGCACCGCCTTCATCTCGGTGAAGGACGGGGACAAGGCGGCGGCGGTGGTGCTGGCCAGGCGTCTGACCGATATGGGCTTCGCCGTCATGGCTACGCGCGGCACCGCGGCGCGGATCCGGGACGCCGGCCTCGCCTGCCAAGTGGTGAACAAGGTGCTGGAAGGCCGGCCGCATTGCGTCGATGCGATCAAGTCGGGCGAGATCCAGCTCGTCATCAACACCACCGGCGGTGGGCAGAGCGTGGCGGACAGCTTCGACATCCGCCGCTCCGCCCTGACCCATGGGGTGCCGCACTACACGACGGCAGCGGGAGCGCGGGCGGCGGTGCATGCCATTGCCGCGCTGAAGGCCGGAACCCTTGATGTAGCCCCCCTTCAGTCCTACTTTAGTCACTCTTTCTGAGCGCGACGGGTGCGGCAGGTCCGCGGCCCCGCTTGGTCATGCCCTGGCATGGGCAGCCGGCGGGGAGGACCCAGGTATCCGGCGCCGGAGTTCCCCCTTGCCGCAGAAATTCGCTTGGCCGGCTCAGCCGGGCCTCTGCGATAGTCAGGCAGGGTTTGTGCGAAGGAAGGGCTTGCCGTGCAGAAATTCCCCATGACCGCGGAAGGTCTGGCGAAGCTGGAGGAGGAGCTGAAGGTCCTGAAGTCCGAGGAGCGGCCGGCGGTCATCCGCGCGATCGCCGAGGCGCGGGCCCATGGCGATCTTTCGGAAAACGCCGAGTACCATGCGGCGCGGGAGAAGCAGTCCTTCATCGAGGGCCGGATCGCCGAGCTTGAAACCATCATCCCGGCCGCGGAGGTCATCGACGTCTCCAAGCTGTCCGGCGACCAAGTGAAGTTCGGCGCCCGCGTCACCGTCGTCGATGAGGAGACGGAGGAGGAGAAGACCTACCGCATCGTCGGCCAGCATGAGGCCGACATGAAGGTGAACTCCATCTCCATCTCCTCGCCCCTGGCCAAGGCGCTGATCGGCAAGAAGGTCGGCGACAGCGTGGAAGTGCCCGCCCCCGGCGGCGCCCGCGCCTACGAGATCACCAACGTCGCCTTCCGCTGAGGCGACCATGCCCCTGCGGAACCTGACGGGCGCCACCGCGGCGCCGATCCCCGCGCTCGTGCCGCTCGGCCTGGAGGAAATCCGGGCCGCGGCGGCGCGCATCCAGGGCAGCGTCATCCGCACGCCTACTCTCTACTCGGATGCGGTGAGCCGCGCGACCGGCGCCAAGGTCTGGCTGAAGCTCGACAATCTCCAGGCCACCGGCGCCTTCAAGGAGCGCGGCGCCGCCAACCGCATCGCCCTGCTCTCGGCGCGGGAGCGGGCGGCGGGCGTCATTGCCATGTCCGCCGGCAACCATGCCCAGGCGGTGGCGCGGCATGCCGCGCTGGCCGGGATCCGCGCCACCATCGTCATGCCGAGATTCACCCCGGCGACCAAGGTGGTGCGCACCGAGGGCTGGGGCGCCCATGTGGTGCTGCATGGCGAGAGCCTGGCCGAAGCCGCCGCCCATGCGCATGACCTGGCGCTGCGCGAGGGGCTGACCTTCATCCATCCCTATGACGATCCCGGCGTCATCGCCGGCCAGGGCACGCTGGCGCTGGAGATGCTGGAGGATGCGCCGGAGATCTCCGTGCTGGCCGTGCCGGTGGGCGGCGGCGGGCTGCTGACCGGCTGCGCCGCCGCGGCGCTGGAGCTGCACCCGGGCATGACGGTGTTCGGGGTGGAGGTGGAGGCCTATGGCGCCATGGCGCAGCGCCTGGGCGGCCAGCCGGTGGCGGTCGGCGGGCCGACCGTCGCCGAGGGCATCGCCGTGCGCGATGTGGGCGAGCTGCCCTTCGCCTGGCTGAAGCGCCAGGGGGTCGAGGTGCTGGTGGTGCCGGAGCGCGCGGTGGAGGAAGCCATCGCCCTGCTGGCCGAGGGTGCCAAGGTGGTGGCGGAAGGCGCCGGCGCTGCCGCCCTGGCCGCGGTGCTGACTTATCCGGAACGCTTCGCCGGCCGCGCCGTCGGCCTGCCGGTGACCGGCGGCAATATCGATGCCCGCGCGCTCTCCAACGTACTGCTGCGGCAATTGCTGCGGGATGGCCGCATCCTGCGGCTGCATTTCGACATTCCGGACCGCCCCGGCATGCTGGCGGATATCTCCGCCCGCATCTCGGCGCTGGGTGGCAATGTCATCGAGGTCCAGCACCAGCAGCTCTTCGGCGCGCCGACGGTGCAGAGCACCGAGCTGCACCTGATGGTGGAAGTGCGCGACGCCGCCCAAGGCCAAGCCATCATCGCGGCCCTGGAGGCGGGGAATTACGTGGTGCGGCGCGGCTGACCAGGCCGCGGCTCACCGGCCCGGAGGCGGGCCTCCTGGCCGGGATAGCTGGGCGGGTAGCCCCCTCGGCCGGCCCGCCGGGCCTCAGCGCGTCGGGTCGCTGCCGCCATGCCGGTCCATGTTCGGGTCGTCCGGGAAGCCCGGGCCGGCCGTGCGCTGGCCGGTGCCCCAGCCGGGCAGGCTGCCGGGCCCGGTGGTGCCGCCGCCATGGATCGTGCCGGTACCGGCCTGATCCTCCATGGCGGAGCTCTGGGCGCCGCCCGCATTCTCCCCCGGCTCGTCGTCGCTTGGCACCCCGTCCTGGACATCCTGCGGCCGCAGCCCGCCCACGGCCATGGCCCGGGCCTGCTGCGCCGGCATGGTCAACCGCACCTGCCCCGCCTCCACCCGGTCGATCGCGCTGAGCGGGATATGGTGGTGATGCGCCCCGCTGCCATCCGGGTCGTCCCGGCGGGTGAGGCGGATATGGCCGAGTTCCATCCGGTCCACCGTGCCGACATGGCCGCCATCCGAGCCGACCACCTCCATATGTTCGCGGATCTGTTCCGATTCGGCCATGCGCCTGCTCCCTGCCCTGGCCGCGCGTGGCGACCCGGAGCTGAGAACGGGGGGCGCCGGGCTTCGTTCACGCGCCCCGCGCCTGGGCTTCGTCCAGGGAAGCGGTGCGGGGCAGGCGGCGCCGCCGCGGCCTGGGCCTAGACCGGCACCCCCGCCGCGTCCTTCGCCGTGCGGATGGTCTGCAGGGTCTGCACCCGCGCCACCTCCGGCGCCGCGGTCAGGCGGGAGGTCAGCGCATTCTCATGCGCCGTGTCCCGCGCCACCAGCCGCAGCAGGAAATCCCCGCCGCCGCGGATCATGTGGCACTCCCGCACCTCCGGCCATTCCCTCACCATTCCCTCGAAGGCGGAAAGCACCGCCTCCTTCTGGCTCTCCAGCCCGACCAGGGCGAAGAAGGTGATCTCATAGCCCAGCGCCACCGGGTCCAGCTCCGCATGGTAGCCGCGGATGATCCCTTCCTCCTCCAGCCGCCGCACCCGGCGGAGGCAGGGCGGGGCGGAGAGGCCGACTCGGCGGGCCAGCTCCACATTCGTCATCCGGCCATCCTGCTGGAGCTCGGCCAGGATCTGGCGGTCCACCTCATCGAGGGAAAAGTCCGGGTCCGTCTGCATGCTCTCGGGTTTCGTTGCCGGCGCTGGGCTTGGCGCGCAATATCATTGCTCGACCCCGAAGCTGCAAGCCGGGTGCTTGTGGCGGAGCCATCCCCGACGAATATGCATGGCTGAACCGATTTGCCGGGAACCCTTCGCGTGCCAGAGACCCACCGCACCCGCCTGCTCATCCTCGGCGCCGGCCCGGCCGGCTACACGGCGGCGATCTATGCTGCCCGCGCAGGGCTCAAACCGCTGGTGGTGGCGGGCCTGCAGCCGGGCGGCCAGCTCACCATCACCACCGATGTCGAGAATTATCCGGGCTTCGCCGAGCCGATCCAGGGCCCCTGGCTGATGGAGCAGTTCCGCGCCCAGGCCGCGCATGTCGGCGCCGGCATCATCCAGGACGTCATCACCGGGATCGACCTCTCGGCCCGACCGATCCGGGCGACGGGCGATTCGGGCGACACCTACCTGGCCGAGTCGCTCGTCATCGCCACCGGCGCGCAGGCGCGCTGGCTCGGCGTGCCGGGGGAGGCGGCGCTGTCGGGCTTCGGCGTCTCCGCCTGCGCCACCTGCGACGGCTTCTTCTTCCGCGGCAAGTCGGTGGCGGTCATCGGCGGCGGCAACAGCGCGGTGGAGGAGGCGCTCTACCTGTCCAACCTCGCCGCCAATGTTACGGTCATCCATCGCCGGGACGCCTTCCGGGCGGAGCGCATCCTGCAGGAGCGCCTCTTCGCCAGGCCGAATGTCCGCGTCCTGTGGAACCGGGTGGTGGAGGAGATGTTGGCGACCGAGGGCAAATTCCGCGCCCTCCGCGCCCTCCGCACCCGGGATGTGCGGAGCGGCGCCATCGAGGACCTGCCCTTCGACGGCGCCTTCGTCGCCATCGGCCATGACCCGGCGACCGCGCTCTTCCGCGGCCAGATCGGCATGGATGCGGATGGCTATATCCTGACCGAGCCGGGCAGCACCCGCACGAGCATCCCCGGCGTCTTCGCCGCGGGCGATGTGCAGGACCGCATCTACCGCCAGGCCGTCACCGCCGCCGGCACCGGCTGCATGGCGGCGCTGGAAGCGGAGAAGTGGCTCGCCCACCTGCCGGCCGAAGCGCCGGCCGTCGAAGCCTGGACCTGAGGCGCCCATGCCGCTCGACTGGGACAAGCTGCGCGTCTTCCACGCGGTCGCGGAAGCCGGCTCCTTCACCCATGCGGGGGAGACGCTGAACCTCAGCCAATCCGCCGTCTCCCGGCAGATCCAGGCGCTGGAGGAGGCGCTGCAGGTGCCGCTCTTCCACCGCCATGCGCGGGGGCTGATCCTGACCGAGCCGGGGGAGACGCTGAACCGCACGGTGCGGGAGGTCTTCGCCAAGCTGGCGATGACCGAAGCCCTGCTGACCGAGAGCCGGGAACGGCCGGCGGGCCGGCTGAAGGTGACCTGCACCACCGGCTTCGGCAGCACCTGGCTGGCGCCGCGGCTCTCGCGCTTTCTCACCCTCTACCCGGATGTCAGCGTGACGCTGCTGCTGGATGACAGCGACCTGGATCTGGCGATGCGGGAGGCGGACGTGGCCATCCGCATGCACCCGCCGCGGCAGCCGGATCTGATTCAGCGGCACCTGACCAGCTTCGGCTGGCGGGTCTGCGGCGCGCCGAGCTACCTGAAGGCCGTGGGCATTCCGCAGCGGGCAGAGGATCTGGACGCCCACCGGCTGATCGTCTGGGGCGACCACCGGCCGCCGATCGACGAGGTGAATTGGCTGAGCGAGGCCGGCCGCCGCCCTGGCGCGCCGCGCCGCGCCGCGGTGGAGGTGAACAGCCTGACGGGCATGTTGCGGGCGGTGCAGAGCGGCCTCGGCCTGGCGGCCCTGCCCGACTACATGGGCGCCGAGCTGGACGACCTGCTGCAGGTGCTGCCGGACCTCAAGACCCCGCGGCTGGATGCCTATTTCGTCTATCCGGAGGAGATGCGGCATTCCAAGCGGGTGTCCGTCTTCCGCGACTTTCTGGTCGCGGAACTGACCGCCTCTGGGTGATATGCACACGCCGCATAGGTGATGGCAGCTTTCACCAAAGCTGCATGGCGAAACGAGGCGTAGGGTAGCTTCATTCCGATGGATGACATCGGAACAGGGTTTCGGGGTCTTTCCCGAACTCCTTCGTCTCCCAGACGTGAAGCCTCCCTGTTGACTTGGCCCGCCGCCCCAAGGGGTTGGCGGGCTTTCTTTTTGGCGGCCCATCGGCAGAGTTAGCGTTGCGGCGGCAGGGACCGCGCCGCCATTCCACGCGCTCCCGAGCCCGCCACGGCCGCGCATGGGCGACCGGTGCCACGGCGAGGCCCGCATCGGATGGCGCCGCCGCACCTGCCAGGGTCATGGGACGACCTCCCAGCGGCGCCGCTATTCCACCCGGATGCCGCCGGCGCGGGCGATGGCGCCGTATTCCGCCTTTTCCGCACGGATGAAGGCCAGCATCTCCTCCGGCGTCGAGACGCGGGGCGAGGCGCCCAGGTCGCGGATCCGGGTCGCGATCGGCGCCTCCTGCACCGCTTGGTTGATCGCCGCGTTCAGCCGCGCGATCGCCTCGGGCGGCGTGGCTTTCGGTGCCATGAAGGCGTACCAGGCCACCCATTCGCGCGTATCGAGCCCGGTCTCCATCGCCGTCGGCACCTCCGGCAGCCGGTCCGACCGGGTGCGGGAGGTGATGGCAAGCGGCCGCAGCCGCCCGGAGACCAGATGGCCATGGCTGGCGCCCAGGCTGTCCACCGTCACCGGCACCTCGCCGGCAATCACCGCCATCAGCGATTGCGGCGTGCTGCGATAGGGCACCGCCGGCAGGTCCAGCCGGTGGCGCCGCTTGAAATCCTCCGCCACCAGATGCGGGATGCTGCCGGAGGCGGGCAGTCCGTAGCGCCAGGCCCCCGGCTCCTCCTGCACCCGCGCCACCATCTCCGGCAGGGTGCGGAAGGGGGCGGCGGGATTGGCCGACCAGACCAGCGGCGAGGTTACGGCAACCGCGATGGAGGCCAGATCCTCCACCGGGTCCAGCGGCATGTTCGGATAGATGCTGGTGCCGATGGAGATGGCGCCGACATGGGCGAACATGAATGTGTAGCCATCGGGCGGGCTGCGCTGCAGCTCCTGCATGCCGATGGTGCCATTGGCGCCGGGCTTGTTGTCCACCACCACCGGCTGGCCGAGCAGCTCCGAAAGCCGCGGGGCCAGGATCCGGGCATAGACCTCATAGCCGCCGGCGGCGCTGGGCACGATGCAGCGCAGGGACCGGTTGGGCCAGGGGCGGGGCTGGGCATGGGCTGCCGTCGGCAATGCGGCGAGCAGCCCGAGCGCCGTGCGGCGCATCAGGGGCATGGACGTCTTCTCCCGTTTGCCCAATCGAAGCAGGAATGCTCGCGGTTGGGAACGGGGCTTGCGACGGCCGGCCTGGCACACGCGGCCGGCTGGCGCCGACGGGCAAGAGCCGCGGCGGCGCCAAACCCTGCGCCCCGGTGCCGGGTTCAGCGCCCGCCGCGCTCAGTCATTCGCCTGGCGCAGCGCCGCGCAGACCGCCCCCGTCACCTGCCGCGTCGTCGCCCTGCCGCCCAGATCCGGCGTGTGCAGGGCGGGGTCGGCCGTCACCCGCTCCACCGCCTTCATCAGCCGCGCGGCGGCCGGCGCCTCGCCCAGATGCTCCAGCATCATCACCGCGGTCCAGAAGGTGGCGATGGGGTTGGCAATGCCCTTCCCGGCGATGTCGAAGGCCGAGCCGTGGATCGGCTCGAACATCGAGGGGGCGTCGCGCTCCGGGTTGATATTGGCGGTGGGGGCGATGCCGAGGGAGCCGGCGAGCGCCGCGGCGAGATCCGAAAGGATGTCGGCGTGCAGGTTGCTGGCGACGATGGTGTCCAGGCTCTGCGGCCGCAGCACCATGCGCATGGTCATGGCGTCCACCAGCATCTTGTCCCAGGTAACATCGGGGAATTCCCCGGCGACCTCCACCGCCACCTCGTCCCACATCACCATGGCGTGGCGCTGGGCGTTGCTTTTCGTCACCACGGTCAGCAGCTTCCGCGGCCGCGACTGCGCCAGGCGGAAGGCATAGCGCATGATGCGCTCGACGCCGGCGCGGGTCATGATGGAGACGTCGGTCGCCACCTCGATCGACAGGCCCCGATGGGCGCGGCCGCCGACGCCGGAATACTCCCCTTCCGAGTTCTCCCGCACGATCACCCAGTCCAGCTCCGGGCCGGAGACGTTGCGCAAAGGGCTGGTGATGCCGGACAGGATACGCGTCGGGCGCACATTCGCGTACTGGTCGAGCGGCTGGCAGATGGCGAGCCGCAACCCCCAGAGGCTCAGATGGTCCGGGATGTCCGGCGCACCGACCGAGCCGAACAGGATGGCGTCATAGGCGCGGAGCTGCGCCACGCCGTCCGCCGGCATGAAGACGCCATGCTTGCGGTAGTAGTCGGAACCCCAGTCGAAATCGGTGAATTCCAGGGTGAAGCCGCCATCGCGCTCGGCGCAGACCTTGAGGGCCTCGACCCCCGCCGCGACCACTTCCGGCCCGATGCCGTCGCCGCCCATGGCGGCGATCCGATAGCTGCGCATCGCGTTCTCCTATCCCCTGGCCGCTCTGGCGCACCAGCTTCCATGCAAGTTGCCATCGCACTGAACCGAAGCCGCGCCACAGCGTCAAGGCTTGGAATTTCATCTTGCATGGAAGACGGCGCCCGCAGATTCTGCCCGGGCATGATCGGCCCCCTCCCTGCCCCGACCGAGCGCAGCCCCACCCCCTCCCTGGTCGAGAGCGCCTATGCCGCGCTGAAGCACGCCATCCGCACCAATGTCTTCGCCCCCGGCTACCAGGGCTCGGAGCAGGAGATCGCGGCCCAGCTCGGCATGAGCCGCACCCCGGTGCACGAGGCCATCATCCGGCTGCAGGAGGAAGGGCTGGTCCGCGTCCTGCCCCGCCGCGGCGTGGTGGTCTGTGCCCTCTCGCCCGAGGATATGCGGGAGATCTACGAGGTCGTCATCGCGCTCGAGAGCGCCTCCGCCGGACTCATCGCCGCCCGGGAGGATCGGGAGGCCGCCGCGGCGACGCTGGAGGCAGCGAATGCCGAGATGGCCTCGGCCCTGGCGCGGGAGGATCTGGTGGCCTGGGCCGAGGCGGATGAGCGCTTCCACCAGCGCCTGGTGGAAGGCAGCGGCAATCGGCGCCTGGCCCGGATATTCGAGACGGTCATGGACCAGTCGCACCGGGCGCGGCTGCTGACCCTGCGGCTGCGCCCGAAGCCGGTGCTCTCGGTGGAGGAGCACAAGGGCATCGTGGCGGCGATCCGGACGGGAGAGGTGGCGGCGGCGGAGGGGTTGGCCAGGGCGCACCGGGCGCGGGCGCGGGACCAATTGCTGCCCCTGCTGCGGCAGCTTGGGATGCGGCACCTGTAGTCGAGAGGGGCGCCGCCCCTCTCGCGCTCTCCCCGCCAAAGGCCGAAGGGCCTTTGGAAACCGGGGGTCTGGGCTTCGCGGGGCCCAGCCGCGCATCTTCCGGGATGCAGCCCGCGGCCGCTGGCGCTACACCCTTCCGCCACCCGGCCGGACGATTCGCAGCATGTCCTTTTCCTTCCCCATCCTCCCCGACGGCCACCTCCTGGCGATCGAGGGTCTGGAGCCGCCGCATATCGGCGCGCTGCTCGACCTCGCCGAGAGCTATGCCCTGCTCAACCGTTCCGGCAAGACGCAGCGGGACCTGCTGAAGGGGCGGACCCTCATCAACCTCTTCTTCGAGGATTCGACCCGCACCCGGACCAGTTTCGAGCTGGCCGGCAAGCGGCTCGGCGCCGATGTCATCAACATGTCCGTCTCCACCTCCTCGGTGAACAAGGGGGAGACGCTGATCGACACGGCGCAGACGCTGAACGCCATGCACTGCGACCTGCTGGTGGTCCGCCACGCGCAATCCGGCGCGCCGGCCCTGCTGGCGCAAAAGGTTTCTGCAAGTGTCATCAATGCGGGGGATGGAACCCACGAACATCCCACCCAGGCGCTGCTGGACGCGCTGACCATCCGCCGCCGCAAGGGCCGGCTGGAAGGGCTGACGGTGGCCATCTGCGGCGACGTGCTGCACAGCCGCGTCGCCCGCTCCAACATCCATCTGCTGACGGCCATGAATTGCCGCGTGCGGGTCGTCGGCCCCCCCACCCTGCTGCCGGCGGAGGCGACGCGGCTGGGCGTGGAGGTCTTCCACGACATGAGGGCCGGCCTCGCCGGCGCCGATGTGGTGATGATGCTGCGGCTGCAGAAGGAGCGCATGACCGGCGGCCTCGTCCCCTCCTCCCGCGAGTTCTTCCGCTTCTACGGGCTGGATCGCGAGAAGCTGGCCTGGGCCAAGCCGGATGCCATCGTCATGCATCCCGGCCCGATGAATCGCGGCATCGAGATCGACAGCGCCATCGCCGACGACCCGGAGCGCAGCGTGATCGGCGAGCAGGTGGAAATGGGCGTCGCCTGCCGCATGGCAGTGCTGGACGTGTTGGCGCGGGATCTGCGGCGGAATGTCTGAGCCCATGACCGATCTTCTCTTCGCCGGCGCCCGGCTGCTCGACCCGGCCACCGGCCTCGACACCACCGCCGACCTGCTCGTGCGGGACGGGCTGATCCTCGACCACGGCGCCAATCTCGGTCGGCCGGAAGGCGCCACGGTGATCGCGGCGGAGGGGCTCTGCCTCGCCCCCGGCCTCGTCGACCTCCGCGCCGATATCGGCGAGCCGGGGCACGAGCACCGCGAGACCATCGCCTCCGCCGCCCTCGCCGCCGCCGCCGGCGGCATCACCACCTTCTGCGCCCTGCCGGATACCGACCCGGCGCTGGACGACCCGGCCCTGGTGCAATTCGTGCTGCGGAAGGGGGAGGCGACGGGCGGCCTCACCCTCCTCCCCTATGGCGCCGCCACCAAGGGCTGCACGGGGAAGGAGCTGGCCGAGTACGGGTTGTTGCGGGAGGCCGGGGCCATCGCCTTCACCGACGGAAGGCGGCCCATCGCCAATGCCCGCACCATGCGCCTGGCGCTGAGCTATGCCCGCGCCTTCGGCAGCTTCGTGGTGCAGCACCCGGAGGAGCCGAGCCTCGCCCAGGGCGGCGCCGCGACGGAAGGCGAGCTGGCGACGCGCCTTGGCCTCCCCGGCATCCCGCCCGCCGCCGAGAGCATGATGGTGCAGCGGGACATCGCGCTCGCCCGGCTGACCGGCGGCCATGTGCATTTCGCCCATGTCTCCACCGGCGCGGCGCTGGCACTGATCCGCGCGGCGAAGGCGGAGGGGCTCCGCGTCACCTGCGACACCGCCCCGCCCTATTTTGACCTGAACGAGACCGCGATCGGCGACTACCGCACCTATGCCAAGCTCTCCCCGCCGCTGCGGCCGGAAGCCGACCGGCAGGCGGTGGTAGCGGCGCTGGCCGACGGCACCATTGATGCCATCGCCTCCGACCACCAGCCGCGCGACGCCGACGACAAGCGCCTGCCCTTCGCCCAGGCGGAGGCGGGCGGGGCCGGGTTGGCCACGCTGCTCGGCATCACCCTCGCCCGCTTCCATGGCGGCGACCTGAAGCTGCTGGACGCGCTGGCCCTGCTGACGGTGAAGCCGGCGACGCTGCTCGGCCTGCCGGTGGGGCGGCTGGCCAAGGGGGCGGCGGCCGACCTCGTGCTGTTCGACCTTGAGCGCGGCTGGCAGGTGAAGGCCGGCCAGTTGCCGGGCAAGGCGCAGAACTCGCCCTTCGATGGCCGCGCCCTGGAAGGCCGCGTGGTCGGCACCTGGAAGGCCGGTCGGCGGGTCTTCGGCTGAGATGGACGCGCTGCACCTCACCCTGCCGACCCTGCTGGCCGGCTACCTGCTGGGCAGCATCCCCTTCGGCCTGCTGCTGACGCGGCTGGCCGGGCTGGGCGATCTGCGGCAGATCGGCTCCGGCAATATCGGCGCCACCAATGTGCTGCGCACCGGCCATAAGGGGCTGGCGGCGGCGACGCTGATCCTGGACCTGCTGAAGGGCGTGGCGGCGGTGTGGCTGGGCGATCTCGGCGGGCCCTTCGGCCTGTTCGCCGGGGCCGGCGCGACCACCCTGCCCTATCTCGGCCTCATCGGCGGCTTCGGCGCCATGCTCGGCCATGCCTTTCCGGTCTGGCTCGGCTTCAAGGGCGGCAAGGGCGTGGCGACGGGCGGCGGCGTGCTGCTGGCCGGCGCCTGGTGGCTGGGCCTCGGCAGCTCGCTGGTCTGGCTGGCCACGGTGGTGCTGACGCGCATCTCCTCCGCCGGCGCCATCGCCGCCTGCGCCGCGGCGCCGCTCATCGCCCTGGCGGCGGGGCGCTGGGACCTGGCGCTGTTCAGCGCCGGCATCGCGGCGCTGGTGATCTACCGGCACAAGGGGAATATCCAGCGGCTGCTGGCGGGGACGGAGCCGAAGGTCGGGCGGAAGGGTTGAGGGGGACGCCGTCCCCCTCAAGCTCCCCTTCCAAAACCCGAAGGGCCTTTGGAAACCTTGAGTTTTTGAGCCGGCTGTACGGCCACCGCCACAAGGGCAGCAAGCAGGCACGGGCTTGTTGACTTTCTCCCGCTCGCGGCCGCAGCACATGGGCGGATCCGGTCAAAGGGCGTGACGTGGGAAAGGCACAAGCAGAACGCCCCATCGATGCCCTGAGGGGCCACCCGCAGTCGGGTGCGATCGGCACTCGCCTGGGCCCTAGCGCCAGCCCTGTTGCGAACCGCATCCTGCTTGCCCTTCTCCGCCCCGCCATCCACGGCCAGAGCACCATCGGCGCCGAGGAGATTGAGGGATGATCCGCCCGATGCTGCGCCTGCTGGCGGATGACCTGACCGGCGCGCTGGACACGGCGGCGGAGTTCTCCGCCCTTTGCGGTCCGGTGCCGGTGCGGTGGGACGGCGCCGCCCCGGCGGGCAGCCTCGCCCTCTCCTCCGCCACGCGGGAAGCCTCACGGGAGGCGGCCGTCGCCGCGGTGCAGGCCCTCGCCCCGGCGCTCGCCGGCGCGGATATCGCCTATCGCAAGCTGGACAGCCTGCTGCGCGGCAAGGTGGCGGCGGAGCTGGCCGCCTGCTGGGCGACCGGCGCCTGGCGCCATGCCATCATCGCCCCCGCCTTTCCGGCGCAGCGACGCATCGCCCGCGGCTGTCAGGTCTTCGCCGGCACCGCTGGGGGCGGCTGGGCGCCGGTCGCCATGCCGAACTGGGCGGCAGAGGGGCTGGAGCTGCGCCCCGGCCGGCTGGACGCCCCCCTACCCCCTGGCCTCGCCTGGTTCGACGCGGAGAGCGAGGCGGAGATGGAGTGCATCGCGGTACTCGGCCGTGCCGCCGCCGGCCCGGTGCTCTGGTGCGGCAGCGGCGGCCTGGCCCGCGCCCTGGCCGGCGAGGCCCGCGTGACGCCGGCGCCCGGCTTGGAGCCTCCGGTGCTCGGCCTCTTCGGCTCTAACCAGGCGGTGACGGCACGGCAACTCGCCGCCTGCGGCGCGGCCTGGATGCCGATCCGGGATGCCGGGGAGGCACCGCGCGTCGCGCGGCAACTGGAACGCCTCGGCGTTGCCCTGGTCAGCCTCGACCTGCCCACGGGCCTTGCACGGGCGGCAGCCGCGGCGCGCATCGCCGAGGTGTTCACTGCGCTGCTGGCCGCCCTGCCCCGCCCCGGCACGCTCCTCGTGGCGGGCGGGGAGACGCTGGGCGCGGTCTGCGCCGCGCTCGGCGCCGAGGCGCTGCTCGCCCATGGCTTGGTGCAGCCCGGCGTGCCACGCTCCCGGCTGCAAGGCGGAAGCTGGGACGGGCTGCCCGTCATCTCCAAATCCGGCGCCTTCGGCGGAGATGCGCTGTGGTGCGACCTGCTGGCCGCCAACACTCTGCTGCCCGGGAGCATCGAGGCATGACTCGGCATCTGGCCATCACCATGGGCGACCCCGCCGGGATCGGGCCCGAGATCATCGTCAAGGCCTGCCGCGCCCTGGCGCCGCGCCTCGCCAGCGGGACGCTGAAGCTGCTGGTCATCGGCCATGGCACGGCGCTGGAGACGGCCCGCGCCGGCTTCGCGCCGGCGGTCACGATTCCGGCCGTCACGCCGGAGGGCGAGTGGCCGAACCTCGCCTTCCTGCCGGCCGGGGAGGAGCAGGCGCCCATCGCGCTCGGCCAATTGTCGCCCGAGGCCGGCCGCTTCGCCTATCTCGCCATCGAACGCGGGGTGCGGCTGGCGGAGGCCGGCCGCGTCGCCGCGCTGGTAACCGCGCCGCTGAACAAGGAGGCGCTGAACGCCGCAGGCTACCACTATGCCGGCCATACCGAGCTGCTGGCCGAGCTGACCGGCCGCCGCGGCAGCGTGATGATGCTGGCCCATGGCAACATGCGCGTCAGCCATGTGACGACCCATGTGGCGCTGGAAGACGTGCCGAAGCGCGTCACGCCGGAGCGCATCCGGCTGGTGCTGGAGCTGACGCAGGAGGCGTTGCGGCGCCTCGGCATCGCCCGCCCGCAGATCGCCGTCGCCGCGCTGAACCCGCATGCCGGCGAGGGCGGGCTGTTCGGCCGGCAGGATATCGAGGTGGTGGCGCCGACCATCGCGCAGGCCAATGCCGACGGGATGCGCGTCACCGGCCCGGTCCCGGGCGACACCGTCTTCGTCAAGCTCCGCGCCGGCCAGTTCGACGCGGTGGTGGCGATGTATCACGACCAGGGCCACATCCCGGTGAAGCTGCTCGGCTTCCAGGTGGATCCGCAGACCGGGAAGTGGGAGGCGCTCTCTGGCGTGAACATCACGCTGGGGCTGCCGGTGATCCGCACCTCGGTCGATCACGGCACGGCCTTCGACATCGCGGGTCAGGGCATCGCCAGCGAGACCAGCCTGATCGAGGCGATCGAATACGCCGAACGGCTCGCCGCAGGCCCGACCTAGAGCATTCTCGGTTCACATGCGTTCACCGCAGGCGCTCTACGCCTTGGTTTGTAGAGCAGATTCACGCCTTCGGTCGATGCCGCCCTACGACGATCTGCTCTAGAGTTGGCAGCTTCAACCCACGGGACCAGACTCAGACCGGGGTCCGGGGCCAGGTCCTGGCCCCGGCGGGGTGCAGGGGCAGAGCCCCTGCCAGTTGAAACGCTGGACACCATGCCGATGCCGCGCTTGGCGCAACCCCGCCTCCTCCAGCGCCAGCAGATCCTGGCCGAGCACCCGCACCTGGCCTTCATCCGGCCGTTCCAGCAGGTTCACGCAACGGATCAGGGTGGATTTGCCGGCACCGGAACGGCCGACGATGCCGAAGATCTTGCCCGTCTCGACGCGCAGCGACACGCCGTCGAGCGCCACCGCCCCGCCCGCGGCGAAGCGCTTGCGAAGGCCGGTCTGGCGACGGCGGGCGGGGCAGCGGGATCGGTCATGGCCTCGGGGCGAAAGGGCGCGGCCCGGTAGCCGGCTGCTTCCGCACCGCAATCGCGGTCACGCGCGGGTCGCCCCTTCGGTCACGGCATGGCCAGGCCGCTCAGCCGCAGCAGCGCAACCAGCGCCGCGCCGGCCAGCGCCAGGCGGAGCAGCTGCCCCGCCAGGCTGGAGGCCGGCCTCACGCGCGGGGCGCGTGGAAGACCAGGCTGCGGATCTCGATGCTCTCCCGCGGCGGGGCATCTTTTGGCGCCGCCGGGTTCTCGAAGGCGGTGTGCGCCACGAAGCGGGCGCGGCCATCCGTCGCGCTGTCATAGCATTTGATCAGCAGCGCTTCCTCGCGCCGCATCTCCGGCACGTAGTACCAGCGATGCGCCGGGTTGTAGCGCACCGAATAGATCTCCCCGACGCGGTCCGGATAGACAAGGTCGGTCGGCACGTAATCCTCGAAGGGGAAGTAGCGCGCATCGGCGAAGGCCAGCGGGCTGTCCAGCACCGGGCCGCGGATCGGCCGCCAGAGATTGACCACCTGCACCCGCCCCTGCAGCAGCGCCTCCGCCTCCTCCGGCAGCAGGTCGCGGACGCGCTGCGGACCGGACCGCTCGGTCTGGTCCACATGGATGCGGGTGGCGGGCTGGCGCGGGCCGCCGCCGCGATCCTCCGCGCCGGTGACGCGGCGGCGGACAGTGTGGTCGAAGATGAAGACCCGGTCGGCGCCGGTGGCGCGGCGGATGATCTCGGCGCTCTCCGGGTAGTAGGTCTCGCGGATCGCCGCCTCGTCGCCGAAATCCACGATGGCGGTGGGGGCTTCCAGCCAGGCGAAGCCCTGGCGGTCCAGGCTGAATTGCTCGCCGGCCTTGCGGGCGTCATGGATCGTCACCGCATGCGGCTCCGGCAGCGCCGTGCTGCGGGGCTCGCCGGCGGGCGGGCCGTAAGTGTAGGTGCGGGGGCGGCCCTGGACGGGTGCCAGATAGTTCAGCACCGCGGTCACGGTGCGGTCGGCGATGGGGCGGTCGAGGGTGATGCTCATGGCGTTGGCTCCTCCATCCCAGTCAGGAGGGGATGCAAACACCCATTTCCAATAGGGCAAAGAAAAATATGGCGCGGGTTATGCACGATCCGTCATGTGCTTTACGCATGGCTTCGCGGCGGCTTTTCCTGCCAGCCGCGACGCAGCGCCCCGGGGACCGGCGCCCTGCCGCGCAGGCAAGGCGCTGGCCGGCGCCGTGCCCGGCTCCGACGCCGCCGGGCCCGACCCTGACCTTGAGCGGGGCCCTGCCCGGACCTCCGCCATCGGCGGCGTCGCCGGCCGGATGGGCGGGGCCTGACGCTCTCCCAAACTACGCCGCCCGGTGCCCTGGTCCCGAAGTCCCGCGGGCCTCGCTCTCGGCCCATCGGGTTTGCCGTCAGCGGTCCGCGTGTCCGCTCACCCGACCAGCTCCAGCGGATATCGCGGGCGGGAGGCTGCTCTGGATCCTGCTCTAGCGCCCCCGCCCGGTCCTGGCCTGCAATTCGTCGATCCGGCGCGACGCCTCGGCCTTGCTCAGCTTCGGGTCGAGCTCCTCCCCTGCCTCCTCCGAGAGGGTCTTCAGATAGCTGGCCTGGGCCCCCGTCATCGCCTCGTCCCCGGTGGTCCAATCCTCCGGATCCTTGATGGTGTTGGAGCCCGGCTCCGGGTTGAGCTTCGGATTCTCCGCCTGGTGGTCGTCCTGCCGCTTGGCCATGAGGCGCTGCTCCCTGAGGTGAGTTCGCTAAACGTTCATCCCCGCCCGCCGTTGCGCCCTGGCCCGCCCGATCCGGGGAGGAAGGCCCGGGTGCGGCCGACGCCCCCGATCCATCCCCCCTCGACGGCCCCACCGCCGCCCGGCATCCTTCCCGCACGAACAGGGGAGAAATCCGGATGGAACAGCGCCAGCTCGGCCGCTCCGGCATCGCGGTGCCGCCCATCGTCTTCGGCGGCAACATCTTCGGCTGGACGGCGGACGAGGCCGCCTCCCACCGCCTCCTCGACCGGCTGGTAGAGGTCGGCCTCAACGCCATCGACACGGCGGATGTCTATTCCTACTGGGTGCCCGGCCACCAGGGCGGGGAGAGCGAGGCGATCATCGGCTCCTGGCTCGCCAAGCGCGGCAACCGGGACAAGGTGAAGATCTTCACCAAGGTCGGCATGCGGATGGGCAATGGCCGCTCCGGACTCTCCCGCGCCTGGATCGAGGAGGAGATCGACGCCTCCCTCAAGCGCCTCAACACCGACCATGTCGATCTCTACCAGGCGCACAAGGACGACCCCGACACCCCGCTGGAGGAGACGCTCGAAACCTTCGCCCGGCTGATCAAGGCCGGGAAGGTGCGCGCCATCGGCGCCTCCAACTACTCGGCGCCGCGCCTGGCCGAGGCGCTGGCGGTCAGCGCGAAGCTCGGCCTGCCGCGCTACGAGACGCTGCAGCCGCTCTACAACCTGATGGACCGCGCCGAATTCGAGGCCGGGCTCGGCCCGCTCTGCGAGAAGGAGCAGATCGGCGTCATCAACTACTACGCGCTGGCCTCCGGCTTCCTGTCCGGCAAGTACCGGTCGGAGGCGGATTTCGGCAAAAGCAAGCGCGGCGCCGGCATGGCCAAGTACCTGACACCGCGCGGCCACAAGGTGCTGGATGCGCTCGACGCCGTGGCGCGGGCGCGCGGCGCGACCCCGGCCCAGGTGGCGGTCGCCTGGCTGCTGGCCAAGCCGGCGGTGACGGCGCCGATCGCCAGCGCCACCAGCGAGGCGCAGATCGACGATCTTGTGAAGGCGGCCTCCCTGAAGCTCGGCGCCGCGGAGGTCGCGGCGCTCGACGCCGCCAGCGCATAACCGGGATGGCAACGAGCAACCCGGGGCGGATCCGTCGCTTAGAGGGGCGTGGTGCGCGGCCATCCCGGCCGCGCCGGCGAGGAATGCCCCGATGGACGAGATCATGAAGCTGATGATCGAGCAGCTCCGCGACGCCTACAGCGCGGAGAAGCAGGCGTTGCGCGCCATGGCGCGGCTGCAGAAGAAGGCCAGCACCCAGTCGCTGCGCGACGCCGTGCAGATGCATATCGACCAGACCGAGACCCAGGTGGAGCGGCTGGAGAAGGGGCTGGAGATGCTCGGTGGCCGGCCGGGCCGCAAGGTCTGCGAGGGCATGCGCGGCATCATCGAGGAAGCCCAGACCGAGCTGGAGGACCATGACAAGGGCCCGCTGATGGATGCGCTGATCATCGCCGGGCTGCAGCGCGTGGAGCATTACGAGATCGCCGCCTACGGCACCATGGCCGCGCTGGCCAAGGCCGCCGGCCAGCAGGAGCTGGCCGACCTGCTGGCGGAGACGCTGGCGGAGGAGAAGGCGACCGACGAGAAGCTCAGCCAGCTCGCGGAAAGCGAGGTGAACCCCGCGGCGATCCAGGGCGCGCAGGCCGAGGAGCCGGCGAATGACCGGCGCGGCGGGCGCCGCGGCACGGCGGCCTGAGCGGGAGACCGGACGGCTCCGGCATCACGGCGCGGTGAGGGAGCCGCCTCGTTCTCGCCCCGCGCCCGAACCGGGGCGGGGCAGGCGGGTTCCTCCCGCACCGCCAACCGGGAGGCCCCGATGTTCTATACCGACGGCAAGCTGCAATACCCTGTCCGCGTCGAGACTCCGAACCCGATCTTCGCCCGCGCCCTGCAACAGGCCATCGGCGGCGTCGAAGGCGAGATCCGCGTCATGATGCAGTACCTCTTCCAGGGCTGGGGCAGCCGCGGGCCGAAGAAGTACCGCGACATGCTGATCAACACCGGCACGGAGGAGATCGGCCATATCGAGATGCTCGCCACCGCCGTCGCGCTGAACCTCGAGGGCGCGCCGCTCTCGCTGCAGGAGGATGTGGCGCGGGACGGCGTCGCCGGCGCCGTGCTGGGCGGCATGAACCTGCGGCACATCCTCTCCACCGGCCTCGGCGCGACGCCGGAGAACGCCAATGGCGTGCCCTTCAACGCCAGCCACGTCTATGCCAGCGGCAACCTCGCCGCCGACATGCTCGCCAATGCGACGGCGGAGGCGACCGGCCGGGCGCTGGCGGTGCGGCTCTACGGCATGACGGACGACCCGGGCATGAAGGACATGCTCTCCTTCCTCATCGCGCGGGACACCATGCATCAGCAGCAATGGCTGGCGGTGATCGAGGAGCTGGGCGGCATGGAGAAGGTGCTGCCGATCCCGAACAGCTTCCCGCAGGAGATGGAGGCGAACCGCTTCTCCTACGCCTATTTCGGCCACCGGACGGACAAGCAGATCCCGATGGGCCGCTGGACGGAGGGCCCGTCCCTCGATGGCAACGGCACCTTCCAGCCGATGATCAGCGAGCCGCTGGGCGGCGAGCCGGTGCTGGCGCCGCCGCGGCCGGATGGCGGGGCGCAGCAGGAGCAGACCATGGCCGGCCCCGCTGCCAACGATCCCACCGGCACCACGCCCAACGTGGCCTGACGGCCTGCCGGCGGGGCACCGCGCTGCGGCGCTCCGCCGGTCCCGCCCGTGGCAAGCCCCCGCCCCGCTGGTATGCTGGCGGGAGGAGGATTGCCGATGATCGCCGATGCCGCTTTCGCCCTGCCCGAGGCCACCGAGGCGCTGCGTGAGACGGCGCTGGCCTTCGCCGCCGAACACTTGGCGCCGCACGCCCTGGCCTGGGACGCCGAGCGCTACTTCCCGGTGGAGGCGATGCGGGAAGCCGCCGCCCTCGGCATGGCCGCGCTCTATGTGCGGGAAGAAAGCGGCGGCGCCGGCCTCACCCGGCTGGACGCCGCGGTGGTGTTCGAGGCGCTGTCCACCGGCTGCCCGACGACGGCCGCCTACCTTTCCATCCACAACATGGTCGCCTGGATGATCGACCGCTTCGGCAGCGACGCCCAGCGGGCGGAATGGCTGCCGCATCTCATCCCGATGACCAAGGTCGCCTCCTACGCCCTGACCGAGCCCGGATCGGGCTCCGACGCCGCCGCGCTGCGGACGCGGGCGCGGCGGGAGGGCGACCATTATGTGCTGGACGGGACCAAGCAATTCATCTCCGGTGCCGGCGCCTCGGATCTTTATCTGACCATGGTCCGGACCGGCGGCGAGGGGCCGGGCGGCATCTCCGCCTTGTTGATTTCAAAGGAGACGCCGGGCCTTTCCTTCGGCGCCAACGAGAAGAAGATGGGCTGGAACGCCCAGCCGACCCGGCAGGTGATCTTCGACGGCGCCCGCGTGCCGGTCAGCGCCCTCCTGGGCGAGGAGGGCCAGGGTTTCCGCTTCGCCATGGCGGGCCTTGATGGCGGGCGGCTGAACATCGCCGCCTGCGCGCTGGGCGGCGCCCAGGCGGCGCTGGACAAGGCGCTCGCCTATGTCCAGGAGCGCCGGGCCTTCGGCAAGGCGATCGCCGATTTCCAGAACACCCAATTCCGCCTGGCGGACATGCAGACGGAGCTGGAAGCGGCCCGCAGCCTGCTGTGGCGTGCCTGCGCCAAGCTGGATGCGAAGGCCCCGGACGCCACCGCCTTCTGCGCCATGGCCAAGCGCTTCGTGACGGATACCAGCCACCGCGTGGCGGATGAGGCGCTGCAGCTCCTCGGCGGCTACGGCTACCTGGCGGAATACGGGATCGAGAAGCTGGTCCGCGACTTGCGGGTGCACCGCATCCTGGAAGGCACCAATGAGGTCATGCGGCTGATCGTGGCGCGGCAGATGCTGGGGCGGCGGGGCTAGAGCAATATCCAGAGCAGCTTATCTCCGAGCTGATGGATCACGCCATGCTCCATCAGCTCGGAGGCTGCTCTAGGCGAGGACGGCGTCGCCGGGCGACATCAGGTATTCCTTGCAACCATCAGGTGCATTCCGCCACACTATCGGAATGTTACGATTATTCTCCAGCCTGCTCCTCGCCTGCGGCCTCGCCCTGCCGGCGGCGGCACAACGGGCCGTGGTGGTGGGGCCTCAGGACCAGGTGGTGATCGCACCGCGCGGTGCGCCGCAGCAGCAGCGGCCGGAGCCGGCCGCGCCAGCCACCGCCCGCATCCGGCTGGCGCCGAACGGGCCCGTGCCGATGAGAGGGCTCGGGCTGAACTGGTCCACCCTCGGGCCCCTGGCCGCGGCTGCGGCCCTGGCCATCCTGCTGCCGACGAGCAGCGGCGGTGGCGCGGCGGCCGGGGGCGGCCTTGGCGCCCCGACCGGCACCGTCGCCCGCTGAGCGCAGCCCGATCGGAAACTCAGACCGGGGTCCGGGGCCAGGTCCTGGCCCCGGCGGGAGCGCAGAGGGCAGAGCCTTCTGCCGGGGGTTCGGGGGCAGCGCCCCCGATCCTTTCCCCCGGCGCCCCCTGCCCCACCTCCCGCAACGCGAAAACCCGCAACGCGCTGGCCAGAGGCTGCGCCCTCTCCCGGTCCACCGCCGTCACCAGCCCCGCCAGGCTCTGACGGCGCCCGCGCGCCACCGCCTCCAGCGCCGCCCAGAATTCCGGCTCCAGCGCCACGGAGGTGCGGTGGCCGGCAAGCTGGAAGCTGCGCTTCCTGAGATGCCGCTCCGCCGCCTCGCTCACCCGCCGCCATCCAGCGTCGCGCCCGGCTCCACCATTTCCTCCGGCCGTACCCAGCGATCGAAATCCTCCGGCGAGACATGGCCGAGGCGCTGTGCCGCCTCCTTCAAGGTCAGGTTCTCCGCCAGCGCCTTCTTGCCGATCTGCACCGCCTTGTCATAGCCGATCCGCGGGTTCAGCGCCGTCACCAGCATCAGCGACCGCGCCAAGTTCTCGGCGATCCGCTCGCGGTTCGGCTCCAGCTTCAGCACCATGTGCTCGGCGAAGCTCTCTGCCGCGTCGGAGAGCAGCGTGGCGGATTGCAGCACGGCCTGGATGATGACCGGCTTGAAGACGTTCAGCTCCAGATGCCCCTGGGCGCCGGCCACGCTGACCGTGGTGGTGTTCCCCAACACCTGGGCGCAGACCATGGTCAGCGCCTCGGACTGGGTCGGGTTGGTCTTGCCTGGCATGATGGAGGAGGAGAGGCCATCCGCCGGGATCACCAGCTCCGAGAGGCCGGAGCGCGGGCCGCTGCCGAGCAGGCGGATGTCATTGGCGATCTTGTTCAGCGAGACGGCGATGGTGTTCATCGCCCCCTGCAGCTCGACGAAGGCGTCATGCGCTCCCATGCCCTCGAATTTGTTCGGGTTGGGGGTGAAGGCGAGGCCGCTGCGGTTGGCCAGGATCTCGCAGAACACCCGGTCGAAGTCGCGGTGGCGGTTGAGCCCGGTGCCGACCGCGGTGCCACCCTGGGGCAGGCTCAGCAGCCGCGGCATCACGGCACGCAGCCTCTCCTGCCCCAGCTCCACCTGGCGGGCCCAGGCCGCGGCCTCCTGGCCCAGAGTCATCGGCACCGCATCCATCATGTGGGTGCGGCCGAGCTTGATGATCTCCCCCCATTCCTCGGCCCGCTGCCAGAGCGCCGCATGCAGCCGCCCGAGCGCCGGCAGCAGCCGGCCCTCCACCGCCTCCACCGCCGCGATGTGCATCATGGTGGGGAAATTATCGTTGGAGGACTGGCCGCGATTCACATGGTCATTCGGGTGCACCGGCTTCCGCGTGCCGAGGGGCTGGCCGAGGATCTCGTTGGCGCGGTTCGAGATGACCTCGTTGGCGTTCATGTTGGTCTGGGTGCCGGAACCCGTCTGCCAGACGGGCAGCGGGAAATCGGCGTCGCGGTCGCCGTCGATGATCTCCTCCGCCGCCTGGCGGATGGCCTGGGCCAGTTCCGGCGCCAGCTCGCCCAGCCGCTCATTGGCCTCGGCGCAGGCCCATTTGTGCAGGCCGACGGCGCGGATGAGGCCGGGGGGAAAATGCTCGCTGCCGATGCGGAACAGCCGGCGGGCGCGCTCCGTCTGCGGTCCCCAGTAGCGGTCGGCGGGGATGTCGATGCTGCCGAGGCTGTCGGTCTCGGTACGGGTGGCGCGGGCGGACTCGGTCTGGCTATCGGGCATGGCGGGTGCCTCCTCGGACCTCAGATGGGGCAGGTCGATCGCCCTCGCCACCTCCCGCGGCAGCATTCGCCGCTTTGCGGCGTTGCAGCAAAAGGCCACCAAGGAGCCAGACATGCGTCTCCCCCTGCTCGACCCCGCCGGCCTCAGCCCGGAGCAACAGCCGCTCTATGCCGATATGCGCCAGGGCATCGAGACCAATTTCAAGGGCTTCGCCACGATCGATGGGCAGGGCAGGCTGCTCGGCCCGTGGAATCCCTGGCTGCATGCACCGCATCTCGGCGGCCCGATCTGGGAGTTGGTGAAGGCGGTCTCCATCAATCCCCGGCTTCCGAAGCCGGTGCGGGAGGTGGCGATCCTCGTCACCGGCGCGCATTTCCGCGCAGCCTATGAGATCTACGCGCATGTGATCGCGGCGGAGGCGAAGGGGCTGTCGGACGCCAAGCTGGCGACGCTGGTGGCCGGGCAGCGCCCGCCGGAGCTGACGCGGGAGGAGGCCTGCGCCTATGACGTGGCGGCGGCGCTGAACCGCGGCGGGGTGCTGCCGGAGCTGACCTGGCGGGTGGCGGTGGAGTGCTTCGGGCAGGACGGGGCGATGGAGCTGGTCCATCTGGTCGGGGTCTACGCGCTGGTCTCGATGACGCTGAACGGCTTCGACGTGCCGGTGCCGGAGGAAGAGCGGGGGTAGCGGGCTGCCGCCCCCCCCCTTGCGAGGGCCGGGCGGTAGGGCGAGGCGGCGGCGGCCGGAACACCCAGTTCCGGCCGCCCGGCCCCGGCGGTCCGGCCGAAGGCGCCGGCAACCGGGACGGCGCGGATCAGTAGATCCCCATGGCCAGGCCCGCGGCGAAGGCGGCGCCCAGTTCCTCGCAGCGCACCAGCTCGGACGCCGGGATGGTCTTCGGCGCCAGGATCGCCTCCGGTGTCTGAGCCCGGGTGCAGACCAGAATAGGCGCGGCGATCGCCCGGAGCCGCCAGCCCGTGGCGATGCGCCGCATCTGGCGGATGGCGTTCTGCCCATCGCTGCCGGCGCAGACCAGCAGCGCATAGGGCCGCCCCTCGATCCGGCCCAGCACGGGGTAGTAGCAGCGGTCGAAGAACGCCTTCATCGGGCCGGAGATCGCCGCCAGCGTCTCCGGCGAGGCAAAGAGATAGCCATCGGCCGCCAGCACATCCTCCGGCGCCGCCTCGGCGGCGTGGCGCAGCACCACCCTCCCCTCACCCGCCGCCGCGCGGGCCGCCGCCTCCGCCATCTGCCGGGTGCCGCCGGTATTGGAATGGTACACCACCAGCAGCGTCTTCATCGCCGCCGCGCCCGCGCTATCCTGCGGCCGAGGGAAGGGAATTCCATGCGCATCGAGATCCTCTGCACCGGCGACGAGATCCTCACCGGCAAGACCATCAACACCAATTACAGCCACATGGCGCGCCGGCTGGTCGAGGTCGATCTCGGCGTCACCTGGGGCACGGTGGTGGGCGACGACCGCGAGGCGCTGCGGGCCGCCTTCCGCGAGGCCGCGCGACGGGCCGATGTCGTCATCGTCAATGGCGGGCTCGGCCCCACGGTGGACGACCTCTCCCAGGAGATGGCGGCAGAGGCGGCCGGCGTGCCCCTGGTGCTGCACGAGCCCTGGCTGGCCCGGATGGAAGCCTTCTACGCCAGCCGCAACCGCCCCATGCCGCCCAACAACCGCAAGCAGGCCATGCTGCCGCAGGGGGCGGAGTTCATCGACAACCCGATCGGCACCGCCTGCGGCTTCGCGGTGACCATCGGCGACGCCCGCTTCTACTTCACCCCCGGCGTGCCGCGGGAGATGCACCGTATGCTGGATGAGCAGATCATCCCCCGCCTGCTGGCGATGGAGGGCCGCGCCGGCGTCACCCGCCTCAAGCGCTTCCACTCCTTCGGCATCGGCGAGAGCCGGGCCGACCAGATGCTGGACGGGCTTGAGGCGATGGCGCCGGAGGGCGCGGTGAAGCTCGGCTTCCAGGCGCATTACCCGCAGCTCGAGACCAAGCTGGCGGCCCGTGCGGCGGACAGCGCGGCGCTGGAGGCGATCCTGGCCCCGCTGGAAGCCGAGGTGCGGCGGCGCCTCGGCAATTTCATCGTCGCGGAGGATGCGCAGAGCCTGGAAGGCGCAGTGATCGCCGCGCTGGGCGAGGGCACGCTGGCGGTGGCCGAGACGCTGACCGGCGGCGGCATCGCGGCGCGGCTGGTGCAGGTGCCGGGGGCGGAGACGCGCTTCCGCCGCGGCCTGGTCCTGCCGCCGATGGAGACGAATGGCGCCACGGCCCTGGCCCAGGCGGCGAAGCTGCGGGCGGAAAGCGGCGCCAGCCATGCGCTGGCCGTGCTGGCGGCGGTGGAGAAGGGCGGCGGCCGCATCGCCATCGGGCTGGTGGATGGCGGTGGCGAGGTGACGCGGGAGGCGCTGCTGGTGGGCGACCGGGAGCGGGTCCGGCTGGGCGCGGCGGAGATGGGGCTGGACGTGCTGCGGCGCCGCCTGCAGGGCCTGCCGGTGGATGAGGCGGTGGATTTCGAGCGGAAGGCCTGAGCGCCCTCTTCCGCCACCGGGCAGCGGCGCGGGAGGGGGGAGGCCCTCCTACCCCAGCCTTGCCAGCAGGAAATCCACCTCCGCCCTCGTCTCCGGCGAGAGCTTCGGCCCCGGCGCGCGCAGCGCCGCGCTGGCGATGAGGCTGCGCTTCTGCAGCACGTATTTCCGGACGGCGAGGCCGAGCCCGGGCTGCAGCTCCGTGCGGATGAGCGGCAGGTGGCGGTCGAAGGCATCCTGCGCCCCCGCGCGCTGCCCCTCCGCCATCAGCCGGCAGACCTCCACCAGCATTTCCGGGAAGGCATAGCCGGTCATGATGCCGTCGGCGCCGCGCGCCAGCTCCTCCGGCAGGAACTGCCCGCCATTGCCGCCGAGGATGGCGATGCGCCGCATCTTCCCCTCGGCAGAAAGCCGCCGCAGCGCGGTCAGCTTGTCGAGTCCCGGCCAATCCTCCGCCTTCAGCATCACCAGGCGCGGATCCGCCGCCAGCCGCCGGATCATCTCGACGGAGAGGAAGGTGCCGGTCGCCTGCGGGAAATCCTGCAGCACCCAGGGCGCCGGCGCGACCGCCGCCGCGGCCTGCACCAGATAGGCCACCGCCGCATCATCGCCGCGCAGCCCGCCGGGCGGGGCGATCATCACCCCCGCCGCGCCTTCCGCCATCGCGCCCTTGGCCAGCGCCTCCATGGTGGCGAAGCCGGGGGAGGAGACGCCGACGACCACCGGCACGCGGCCATCGACGCGCTTCAGCACGCGGCGGGTGAAGTCCAGCGCCTCGGCCGGGGTCAGCTTCGGCGCCTCCCCCATGATGCCAAGGATGGTGAAGCCATGCACCCCCATGGCCAGGAAGCCGTCGATCATCCGGTCGGTGCTGGCGAGGTCGAGCGCGCCGGACTCGGTGAAGGGCGTCGGCGTGATGACGAAGACGCCGCGCGCATTCTCATCCAGCCGCATCACGCGGCGCTCCGCGACATGTCGAAGGGCGGCTGCACATCGGGCGAGAGCACCGGCTCATAGGGGCTGCCGGCGGTACGCTCGGCCAAATCCGCCTTTGCGGCCTCGATCAGCGCCGGGTCCAGCAGGCAGTCCACCGCGGTGCCCGCCATCACCTTCGCCACATGCACCATGCCCTTATGCGCCGCCGGCAGCTTGCCCTGTGCCGTCAACTGCCAGGAGTGGCCCGGCGTGCCGATGGCATAGGTGGCGCCGCGCGCCTGCACCGTCGGCACCACCCAGGAAACGTCGCCGACATCGGTGCTGCCCACCATGGGCGCGCCCTTCACCTCCAGCGGCACGATGACGTCGCAGAGCGACACGCCCTTCCGCACCGGCAGCCCCATCTTCCGCCAGGCGGAAGCGATGTCCTCCTCGCTCAGCGTCGCCTGGAATTCGGCGGCGCGGGCGCGGTCCAGATCGTCGAAGGGCGGCGGCCCGAGGCGATCGAGATTGTTCTGCATGGCACGCTCGAGCGGGGTGTTGCCGAGCAGGTTGGAAACGCCGGAGATGATCTTCGCCTCGACCTTCGTCTCGGTCATCAGCGCCGCGCCCTCGGCGATCTTCCGCACCCGGCCGATCAGGCCGCGCAGCTCCACCAGGTCCCGCGCCCGGATCAGGTAGCGGACCTTGGCGGTGGGCTGCACCACATTGGGCGCGACGCCGCCAGCATCCAGATAGGCGTAGTGGATGCGGGCGTCGCTCGGCATGTGTTCCCGCATGTAGTTCACGCCGACATTCATCAGCTCCACCGCATCCAGCGCGGAGCGGCCGAGATGCGGCGCCGCCGCGGCATGGCTGGCGCGGCCCAGGAAGGTGAAATCGATGCGGGTATTGGCGAGGCTGACCGGCTCGTTCACCGCGCAGAAGGCCGCCGGGTGCCAGGAGATGGCGATGTCCACATCCTGGAAGGCGCCGTCCCGCACCATGAAGCCCTTGGCGGCGCCGCCTTCCTCGGCCGGGCAGCCATAGTAGCGGACGCGGCCGGGCAGGTTGTTCGCCGCCAGCCAGTCCTTCACCGCCGTCGCCGCGAGCAGGGAGGCGGCGCCGAGCAGGTTGTGCCCGCAGCCATGGCCGAAGCCGGGGCCGGGCAGCGGCTTCGGCTCCGCCACCCCGGCCTCCTGGGAGAGGCCCGGCAGCGCGTCATACTCGCCGAGGATGGCGATGACCGGCCCGCCCTCCCCCGCCTCGCCCATCACCGCCGTTGGGATGTTCGCGACATTCTCCGTCACCCGGAAGCCCTGCGCCCGCAGCATCGCCGCATGCTCGGCGCAGGAGCGGGCTTCGGTATAGGCCAGTTCCGGCATCTCCCAGACGCGGTCGGAGAGCTCCTGGAAGGGCTCCCGCTTGGCGTCCACCAGATGCCAGATCTCCTCGGTGTTCTGCATGCTGCTCAGCCCCGTGCCTTCAGGGTTTCCGGATCATAGCCGGCGACGCGCTCGTCGCCGCTGGTGACGGCCAGCTTTCCGCCCGCGACATCACAACCCCAATGCGCGCCAAGGGGCGGTCGCCGCTGCATTCGAAAACCTCCCGCAGGGTACCCTGCAGCGGGCTGTCCCGGTGCTGCGCCAGCAGATCCGCCAGGCAGCGCACATCCGGGATGGACCGCCACGCGCCGTGGGAGCCCCGCACCCAACCTCTCACCATCCCTGGAGCAGCCTCCGAGCCACGCCGATGGATCGCATCGCGGTCCGCCGGCGCGGGGACAGGCCGCTCCGGCCATCATGTCCTGCCGCAGTCTGGCGGCCAGCGGAGGGCGGCTGTCAATCGGGCTTGATGCGCGCCGCCGCCACCACCTCCCGCATCTCCGCGACCTGCCGCCGCAGGAACTCGGCGAAGGCGGCGGGCGACAGCGGCGCCGGCAGGGCGCCCTCGGCGGCCAGGTGCCGGGCATAGGCGGGCTCCGCCACCACCTCGTTCGCCGCCGCGTTCAAGCGGGCCAGCAGCTCGGGCGGCAGGCCGCGCGGGGCGAACAGCCCCCACCAGATCCCGGCCTCGTACTCGATGCCGGCCACCTTCACCGAAGGCGCGGGCGGCGCCTCACCCGGCCGGTCATCCCCGGTATAAGCCAGGATGCGCAGCAGCCCGGCGCGGATCTGCCCGGCTGCAGAGGCCATGGTGGTGAACATCACATCCACCCGCCCGGCGACCAGGTCGGTCAGCGCCGGGGCGGTGCCGCGATAGGGCACGTGCTGCAGCTTCGTCCCCGCCCGCAGGTTGAACAGCTCCGCCGCGATATGGGTGGTGCTGCCGGGGCCGGAGCTGGCGAAGTGCAGGCTGCCGGGCCGCGCCCTCTCCGCCGCCACCAGCCCGGCCATGTCCTTCAGGGGCGAGGCGGCGGGCACCAGCACCACCAGCGGCGAGCGGGCCAGCAGCGCCACCGCGTCAAGCTCCTCCGCCGGATCGAAGCCGGTGCCCTGCACCGCCCCGATGGCGGCGACGGAGGAGGTGGTGACCAGCAGCGTATGGCCATCCGGCGCCGCCTGGGCGGTGAGCGTCACCCCCACCGCGCTGCCGGCGCCCGGCCGGTTCTCCAGCACGAAGGGCTGGCCGAGCCTGGCGTGCAGCCGTTCCGCCAGGGGCCGGGCGATGACGTCGTTGCTGCCACCCGGGGTGAAGGGGATGATGATGCGCACCGGCCGGCTGGGCCAGGCTGGGGCCTGGGCCAGGCCTGGCGAAGCCCGGCCCGTCGGCGCCAGGCCGATCGCTGCCAGGCCGGCGGGCAACAGGCGGCGCGGGATGCCGTTCCGCATGGCGTTTCCTGGTTCCGTTCCTCGCCGCGAAGCCTGCCCGAGCGGCCGGCCCGAGGCAATCCGTGCCGCGGCAGGGGTCCATGCCTGCCGTGCCGTGGCACGATCCATGCTTGGGCCAGGCCATGTCGGACATGGAGCGAAGGACCACCACGCTGCGGGTTCTGCTTGTGGACAGCGACGGGGAGAGGGCGGCGGCCGTCACGCAAGGCCTGGCCATGGCCGGCTGTACGGTGGTGGCGGTGTCCGCCGGCATCGACGATCTGGTGCAGCGGGTCCGGGACACCGGCGCCGAGGTGATCGTCTGCAGACTCGACGACCCTTCCCGCGACGAGCTGGAAGGCATGCGTGCCCTGCACCGGGACGAGCCGCGGCCGGTGGTGCTGTTCACCGAGAAGGCGGTGCCGGAGCAGATCGAGGCGGCGCTCGAGGCCGGCGTCGCGGCCTATGTGGTGGAGGGCATGGCGCCCGCCCGGGTGCGGCCGGTGATGGAGGTGGCGATCCGCCGCTTCCGCGCGCACCGGAAGCTGCAGCAGGAGCTGGCGGCGGCGCGCAACGACCTGGCGGAGCGGAAACTGGTGGACCGCGCCAAGGCACTGCTGATGCGACGGGACCGGCTGAGCGAGCCGGAAGCCTATCGGCGGCTGCGGCGCATGGCGATGGACGGCCGCAAGCGCCTGGGGGTGGTGGCGGCCAGCCTGCTGCAGGAAAATCGGGCCAGTTGACTATATTTTATGCCGCATCCCGCTCCCTTCATCGTAGTGCCTATATGCCGTGCGTTTCCTTGACCCGTCGCGCCGGGCACCCACAGGAACTCCCCAGGCGGCGGCGCGCAACGGCGCGTGCCACGCGGTGGGCATGATTTGGCGCCACGCGGCCCCGCTTCCCCCGTCTGCGGTCCAATGGCGGCCCGCATCGGCCTTCCGGCCGGAGGTCCGCCCATATGCCCTTGGACAGCGACTCCCCGCTTCGCCCGGCCCTGAAGCGCCCCGTGCTGCGCACGCTGCGCATCGGCTGCATGCCGCTGACGGATGCCGCCCCGCTGCTGGTCGCGGAGGAGCTTGGGCTGTTCGATTCGGTCGGGCTCCGGGTCACGCTCTCCCTCGAAGCCTCCTGGGCCGCCATCCGGGACAAGCTCGCCTTCGGCGCGCTCGATGCGGCGCATCTCCTGGCCCCCCTGCCGCTCGCGCTGGCCGCCGGGCTGGACGGGGTGCAGGCGAAGCTGACCGTCGCTGCCGGCATCGGTGCCAATGGCAACACCATCACCCTCTCCCGCGCGCTGGCCCAGGCGCTCGGCCGCTTCGCCCCGCCGCTCGCCGCCGGGGCCTTCGCCCGGCTTGTGCGGCAGCGCGCCGCGGCCGGAGAAAAGGCGCTGATCCTCGCCGTCGCCTTCCCCTATTCCTCGGACCATTACCTGCTGCGCCACTGGCTCGCCGCCGGCGGGCTGGACCCGGACCGCGACCTCCGCCTCGTCACCGTGCCGCCGCCCATGATGGCGCAGCGGCTGCAGGATGGGCTGATCGACGGCTTCTGTGCCGGCGAGCCCTGGGGCAGCCAGGCCGCTGCGCTCGGCCTCGGCACCATCGCCCTTTCCTCCGGCGATATCTGGCCGAATCATCCGGAAAAGGTGCTGGCCTTCGATGCGGGTTACGCGGCGCAGGACCCGGAAAGCGCCATCGCCTGCACCGCCGCCCTGATCGCCGCGGCGCGCTGGCTGGAGGAGCCGGCGAACCAGGCGGCGGCGGTGCGCATCCTGCAGCGCCGCGCCTTCCCGGGCTTCGCCGCACCCACCATCGCCGCCGCCTTCGACGGCACGGCCCAGGGCCTGCCCCAGGCCGCGCCGCTACGCTTCCGCACCGCCACTCTGCCACGGCGAGAGCAGGCCGCCTGGTTCCTGCGGCAGATGCGCCGCTGGGGCCATGTGCCCGCCGAGCTTGCGAACAGCGCCGCCCTCGCCCCCTGGCGCCCGGACATCTGGCGCGCCGCCGCCACCCGCCTGCGGGAGGTCGAGCCGCCCATCGCCTCCCGGCCGCCCGCCGATCTGCCGGGGACCGCCTGACCACAAGCCAGCCTGCCCTCGGCGGTATTGGAAGGATGCCGCCAGAGTCGGCCATTACACCCATCGGGCCTGAAACTCACACCGGGGTCCGGGGAGGAGTATCCTCCCCGGCGGGGCATGGGGGCAGAGCCCCCTTTTCTCTCCCTGACGGACCATCGCCATGCAGCATTTCCCCGTCTTCCTCGACCTCGCCGGCCGCCTCGCCCTGGTGCTCGGCGAGGGCGAGGTCGCCGCGCGCAAGGCCGCCCTGCTGCGCCAGGCCGGCGCCGAGCTCCGCCTCGCCCCCCGCTTCTCGCCGGAGCTGCTGGACGGCGTCGCCCTGGCGATCGGCGCCAATGCGCCCGAGGCGGAGCTGCAGGCCCTGGCCGAAGCCGCCCGCGCCCGCGGCGTGCCGGTGAACATCGTGGATCGGCCGGCTCTCTGCACCGCCATCCTGCCCGCCATCATCGACCGCGCCCCGGTCACCATCGCCATCTCCAGCGGCGGCGCCGCGCCGGTCCTCGCCCGGCTGCTGCGACAGCGGGTGGAGGCGGTGCTGCCGCCAGGCATCGGCCGCGTCGCCGCCCTGGCGGGGCGCTTCCGGGAAGCGGTGCGCCGGCGCCTGCCGGAGCTCGGCGCCCGCCGCCGCTTCCTCGAGGCCGTGCTGGCCGGGCCGCCGGCGGCGCTGGCGGAGGCCGGGCGGAAGGAGGAAGCCGACCGCGCCTTCGCCGCCGCGCTGGAGCAGGCGGAAACGGTGCCGCAGGGCATGGTGCACATCGTCGGCGCCGGCCCCGGAGCGGGCGATCTCCTCACCCTCCGCGCCCTGCGCCTGCTGGGGGAGGCGGATGTCATCCTGCACGACCGGCTGGGCACCGCGGCGGCGCTGGAGATGGCGCGGCGGGATGCGGAGCGCCTCTGCGTCGGCCCGACCGCCGAGACCGGCGCGCTGATGGTGCGGCTGGCGCGGGAGGGCAAGCGGGTGGTGCGGCTGAAGGGCGGGGATCCGCTGGTCTTCGGCCATGGCACGGAGGAGATGGCGGCGCTGACCGAGGCCGGCATTCCCTGGGCGATCGTGCCGGGCATCACCGCCGCCCTGGCCTGCGCCGCCGGCGCCCGGATTCCGCTGACCGACCGGGAGACGACCCACGCCCTCACCCTGGTCACCGGCCACCGGCGGGTGGTGGGGCCGGCGCTGCACGGGCTGGCCCAGCCGGGCCAGACCCTGGCGATCTACATGCCGATGACGGCGCTGGCGGAGATCTCCGCCGGGCTGGTAGCGGAGGGGCTGGACCCCGCCACCCCCGCCGCGCTGGTGGAGCGCGGCGGCACCCCGGAGCAGCGCGCACTGCACGGCACCCTGCGCAGCTTGGCGGCGGAGGCGCCCCTCTGGGTCACCGAGGGGCCCTGCCTGCTGCTGGTCGGCCCCTCCATCGGGCGCGCCCCGCGCCCGGCCGAGGAGTGATCAGGCCGGGATCACCCGCTCCACCGCCACGCCGCGGACATCCATCTCGTATTCCAGGTTGATCACCGGCGGGCGGCAGAACTGCCAAGTGACGCCATGCCGGCCGGCGCCGCGCCGCACCAGCTCATCGCCCAGGAAGGGGAAGATGTCGTGCACGGTATAGACCTGCACGCCGGTGGCGCTGGCCCAGCCGCCGCCGAGCGCCGCCATGCGCCGTTCCATCTCGCCCAGCACGAATTCCGCCTTGCGGCGCAGCCCCGCCGGGGAGAGGTCGCCGAGGGCGATGGTCTGCTCCTCGTAGCTGCCCTTGCCCTCGGTGCTCTCGCCGCTGCCGGCATTGACGAAGCTCGGCGCCGCGCCGGCTTCGGGCACGGTGTAGCTGAAGGCGTGGAAGCCGGGCTCGGCGGGCGGCATGAGCTCCGGGCAGACATTGCTGCGGGCGACCGGGTTCACGCTGCCCTCCAGGATGCCCCATTCGCCCAGCACCTTGGCGTAGCCGAGGTTGAACTGGCGAAAGCCTTCCTCGGTGAACTGGCCGGGCGAGCGCAGCTCGCAGGCGCAGAAGGCGGTCAGCGGCCGGCCGAGGGATTGGAGATAGGCGGCGATGCGGGCGAAGCCGGCCGCCATCGGCACCGGCTCGGTGAAGCGCACCCGCTCGATGCGGAAGCCGGGCAGCGCGGCGACGCCGGCGGAATACTGGAAGACGGCGGGGATGAAGCGGTAGCCATCCTCCGGCCGGTCCCTGGTCTCGTACATGGCAGCCTCCGCGATGCGATGGCGGCATGGTGCCATTGATTTGGTCCGGCGAAACCCCTGGAGCGCCGAGGCGGTTACACGCCGGCCGTGCTGGCCTGGAACCGTGCGAGCCTTCCGTTCTGCCGTATTTCCGGGGTCGCCGCGCGAGCCGGGGGTGTAGGGGGCCGACCGCCACCCCGGCGAGGAGATAGCCGAAGAGCGGCGGCAGCCGCAGTCACCGGGCCGCGACCCCCAGGGCAAGCGCCAGCGCCAATGCAGCGATCAGGGTTGCGAGCATGGAGGAGCGCGATCCATCCCCGCTTGTAACCCGCGATCGCCCGTTCCGTCAGTGGCTGGCGCTGCCCGCCGGCTTCGCTACCATGCCTCCCGTCCAAGGAGGAGACGGCAAGCATGGCGACCAGCTTCCAGCTCGGCGACCTCACCATCCACCGGATCATCGAGGAGGAACGGCCGCTCTTCGACCCGCTCGAATTCTTCCCGACCCTGACCAAGGAGGTGCTGGAGGAGAACCGGAGCTGGCTGGAGCCGACGAGCATCGACCCCGCCACCGGCAAGCTCATCCTCTGCATCCAGAGCTACATCGTGGAGACGCCGCATCACCGGATCCTCGTGGATACCTGCGTCGGCAACCACAAGGAGCGGCCGACCCGGCCCTTCTGGCACCAGAAGAACGACGCGACCTGGGAGCGCAACCTGGCCGGCGCGGGCTTCCGGCCGGAGGACATCGACTACGTGATGTGCACCCATCTGCATGTCGACCATGTCGGCTGGAACACGCAGCTCAAGGACGGGCGCTGGGTGCCGACCTTCCCGAAGGCGCGCTACATCTTCGGCGAAAGGGAATACGCCTATTGGGAAGCGGAGCATAGGAAGACGCCGAACCCGGTGATCGCCGACAGTGTGCTGCCCGTGGTGGAAGCCGGCCAAGTCGATCTGGTCGCCACCGACCATGCGATGAACGACCATGTGCGGCTGACGCCGACGCCGGGCCACACGCCGGACCACTATGCGGTGGAGCTGGGCAAGGGCGAGACCATCGCCGTGCTGACCGGCGACCTGATCCACTCCCCGCTCCAGGCGCGCTACCCGGAGCTCGGCATGCGGGCCGATGTCGATTCCGCCCAGGGTGCGGTGACGCGGCGGAAATTCCTGGAATGCCATTGCGACAGCGGACGGCTGATGTGCACCGGGCATTTCGCCTCGCCCTCCACCGGGCATTTCACCCGCTGGGGCGACGGCTTCCGCTTCATGCCGGCCTCGCCCTGAGGCGCGCATGGCAGGCGAGATCCGGGTGGCGCGCCAGGGCAACGTGGCGCGCATCACCATCGACCATGCGGCGAAGCTGAACACGCTGAACCCGCCGCTGATGCGGGAGTTCGTGGCCGCCATGGCGGCGCTCTCCGCCGAGGAGGGGCTGGCGGCGGCGGTGCTGACCGGCGCGGGCGAGAAGGCCTTCATCGGCGGCGCCGATATCAGCGTCATGGCCGGACTGGCGGATGGCGGGGCGGCGCGGGAGTTCATCACCCTGGTGCATGGCTGTTGCCAAGCGGTGCGGGACTGCCCGGTGCCGGTCATCGGCCGGCTGAATGGCTGGACTCTTGGCGCGGGGCTGGAGCTGGCCGCGGCCTGCGATCTGCGCATCGCCGCCGACACCGCCCGCTTCGGCATGCCGGAGGTGCGCGTCGGCATCCCCTCCGTGGTGGAGGCGGCGCTGCTGCCCGGGCTGATCGGCTGGGGAAGGACGCGGCGCCTGCTGTTGCTGGGCGAGACGATCGATGCCGCCGAGGCCGCCGAGTGGGGGCTGGTGGAGAAAGTGGTGCCGGGCGCCGCGTTGGATTCGGCGGTGGAGGACTGGCTGCATCTGCTGGGCGAGGCCGGGCCAAGATCGCTCCGGCTGCAGAAGGCGCTGATCCGGCGCTGGGAGGAGCTGCCGATGCGGGAGGCGATCGCCGCCGGCATCGACAGCTTCGCCAGCGCCTGGGAGAGCGAGGAGCCGCGGCGGATGCTCGGGGCCTTTGCCCAGAGGAAGCGTTGAGGGAGGGCTCTGCCCTCCCCCGCCAAGAGCCGAAAGGCTCTTTGGACCCTTAGGTCGGAGGGTTCAGCCGGCTGCTCCAAGCTCATGGTTTCCAAAGGCCCTTCGGCCTTTGGTAGGGGGAGCTCGAGGGGGACAACGTCCCCCTCGAACCTACATCGGCACCCCCTCATCCGGCATCGCCTCCGGCGGCGGCAGGTCGCTCGCCGGCTCGTCGCGCCATTCGCTGCGCTTCCTCATGGCCCGCCGCGCCAGGCAGGCCCCGCCCACGATCCCGGCGCCCACGCCGATTCCGGCCAGGAAGGGTCCTACGGCGGTCATCACAGCGAGGCCGCCCATGGCGGTGCCGGCCATGGCCAGCGGGTTGCAACGCGGCAGGAACATGCGTGTCATCCTTTCACTTTCGTGGCGGAGAATGGCGCAGCCGGCGCCTTCGGCAAGGGCAGGCGGCCCGGCTCGCGATAGGTGAAGCCTTCCGCCGCCCCGGCGGCCTCCGCCACCGCCGCCCCCAGCAACGCATGATGCGGCGAAAGGGCGCAGGCCGGATCGGCCGCGGCGGCGTCGCCGGCCAGGGCGAAAGCCTGGCAGCGGCAGCCGCCCCAGTCGATCTCCGCCCGGGCGCAGCCCCGGCAGGGCGGCGCCATCCAGCCGGTGCCGCGGAAGCGGTTGAAGGCCTCCGATCGCTCCCAGGCCGCCCGCAGGGAGGTCCGGCGCACATCCGGGAAACCGAAGCCCGGCAGGCTTTCCGCCGCATGGCAGGGCAGCACGAGTCCGGCGGGCGAGACCGCCAGGAAGCGCCGCCCCCAGCCGCCCATGCAGGGTTTCGGCCGCTTCGCATGGTAGTCCGGCACCACATAGTCGATGACCAGCCGCCCCTTGAGCGCCGCCCGCGCCGACTCGACCGTTGCTGTTGCGGCTTCGAGTTGCGCCCGGCTGGGCAGCAGCGCGGCGCGGTTGGCCAGGGCCCAGCCGTAATACTGGACATGCGCCACTTCCAGCCGCTGCGCGCCCAGCGCCAAGGCCAGCTCGATCAGCGCCGGCAGCCGGTCCAGGTTCTGGCGGTGGACCACGGCGTTCAGCGTCAGCGGCAGCCCGGCCGCCGTGACCAGCCGCGCCGCCGCCAGCTTCCTCGCATGCCCGCCGGCACAGCCGCCGATCCGGTCGGCGCTCCCGGCCTCGGCGTCCTGCACGGAGAGCTGCACATGGTCGAGTCCGGCGGCGGCCAGCGCCGCCAGCTTCGCCGCATCCAGCAGCACGCCGGCGGTGATGAGGTTGGTGTAGAGCCCCGCCCCGCTCGCCGCCGCCACCAGCGCGGCAATGTCGCGCCGCGCCATCGGCTCCCCGCCCGAGAGATGCACCTGCAGGCAGCCCAGCGCCGCCGCCTCCTCGAACACCCGCGCCCAGGTCGCGGTGTCCAGCTCCGCCCCCGGGCCGGTCAGCGCCACGGGGTTGGAGCAATAGGGGCAGCGCAGCGGGCAGCGATGCGTCAGCTCGGCCAGCAGGGCGAGCGGTGCGGGGATCATCCGCCCGTCACCACGCCCCGGCCATGCAGATCGGTGAAGAGGGCGAGCACATCCGTCTCGATCAGCCCCCGCTCGGCGTCGTAGCGGGCGGCGAGGTCATCGACGATGGCGGCGATGCTGCGCCTGCCGTCCACCAGGCGGAGGATCTCCAGCGCCGTCTCATCCGGCACGAACATGCGTTCGGGCCCCATCACCACCCATTGGCCGCGCGCCCTGTCCTCCCGCAGCTTCATGCCCGGGGCGAAGCGGGGGATGGCACCCGGCGTCATGGCACCGCCTCCGGCCGGAAGGCGCCGGGGGGCGGCAAGCCGGGCGCGACATAGGCGAAATGCAGCGCGTCGAGCTGCACCCAGAGCAGGTCGCATTTGAAGCGCAGCGCCGCCAGCACCTGCTCCTGCTCGGCCCGCATGCGTGCCTCCCGCTTCACATAATCCAGGGCGAAGGCGACATCCTGCGGCGCCTGGCTGAGACGCGGAGTGAAATAGGCCAGCGTCTCCGCCGTGACGAAATCATAGTTGCGCAGCATGCCGGAGACCCGCTCCGAGATGATGTTCGGCGAGAACATCTCGGTCAGGGAGGAGGCCACGGCTTCCAGCACGCTCCGCTCCCGTACGAAACGCACATAGGCATCGACCGCGAAGCGCGTCGCCGGCAACAGCCCCCGTAGGGAGGTGACGTAGTCGCGGTCCAGCCCGAGCCCGTCCGTCAGGCGCAGCCAGCGCTCGACGCCCCCCGGATGCACGCCGTCGCCATCATGGTCCACCAGCCGGCGGCGCCACTCGCGGCGCAGCTCAGGCGTCGGCAGCCGGGCGAGCAGGGAGGCATCCTTCGCGGGAATGCAGGCCTGGTAGTAGTAGCGGTTCAGCGCCCAGGCCTGCACCTGTCCCCGGTTCAGCTGCCCGCCATGCAGCAGGTGATGGAAGGGGTGGTGGATGTGGTAGCGCTCCGCGCCGATGGCACGGAGCCGGTCCTCCAGCTCCTCCGTGGAGAATGGCCGGGCTTCGGTCACAGCGCGATCTCCATCCCGTCCTCCGCCACCTCCCAGCCCGCCGCCTCCACCGCCGCGCGCTCCTCGCTGTCCGCCAGCAGGACGGGGTTGGTGTTGTTCAGATGGATCAGGATGCGGCGGCGGACGCCGAGGCGGGCGAAGGCCGCGAGCACCCCCTCCGGCCCGTCGATGCTCATATGGCCCATGCGCCGGCCGGTCTTCTGGCCGGCGCCGGTGCGGATCATCTCGTCATCCCGCCACAGCGTGCCGTCGAACAGCACGCAATCGGCGCCTTCCAGCCGGGCGGCGAGCGCCGGGGTCATCGCCCTGCAGCCTGGGATGAAGAACAAGGTGGCGCCGCCGGCGGAGAGCGCCAGCCCCACCGTCTCGCCCGCCTCCGCCCGGCCGGGATCGGCTCCGTCCCGCTCCTGGAAGAGGGGCACCTTGCCCGGCACGATGAAGGCTTCCAGCATCAGGCCGAGCGGCTCGCCCCCGCTGCCGACCAGCGCCTCCGCCCGGCCGAGCGGCAGGGTCAGACGCTTCACGAGAGCGCGGTCCAGGGCGCCGAAGATGGGGTTCTCCGCCAGCACCTGCAGCACGGGCGCGGCCGCGTAGAGACTGAAGGCGTGGCGCTCGCGCAGCGTCAGCAGGCCGGTGACGGTATCGATTTCCGCCCCGGTCAGGGCCACGGCGGCGATCGGCGAGTGCCGCAGCACGCCGGGTCCGGGCCGCGGATGCAGGGCCGGCGTCGCCTCGATCTGCGCCCGGAGATCGGGCGAGGCGTTCAGCAGGACCCAGCGCTCGCCATCGGCCGAGACCGCCACCGAGGCCTGAGTGCGCGGCCTCGCCGCCGGGTCGCCCAGCCGGGCGCGGCGACAGGCCGGGCCGGCCGAGTTCCATTGCGGGAACCCGCCGCCGGCCGCGGCGCCCAGGATGATGGCACGCATGGCTCCGCCCGTGGGTGGCCGGCCGGCCAGCCGGCCGGGCTCAGCCGAGTTCGGCGCAGGCGTAGGCGTTGATTTCGAGGGCGAGCGAAATCTCGATCACGCGCGGGGTCTTCCAGGCCATGTTTCCCTCCTCGGCTTTCGTATGCGGGCTCAGGTAATCTGGCCGGGCCGCCGGTCCCGTTCAAGCGGAACCGGCGGCCCGGCCTGGTCGCCGGCATGGGCGCCGGGCAGCCCGGCGCCCCGCTCCGCCGCAAAGCCGCGGAACGCTTGAACCCCGGCCGGGCAGCGCCTAGAGACGCGCCTCCAGCCGCCTCGCGGGCGGCTCCGGTCTTTGAGGAGCAGGTCATGGGCTACAGGGTCGCAGTCGTCGGCGCCACCGGGGCGGTGGGGCGCGAGATGCTGAAGACCCTCGCCGAGCGCGAATTCCCGGTGAGCGAGGTCATCGCCCTCGCCTCGGGCCGTTCGGCGGGGCTGGAGGTCTCCTTCGGCGAGAAATCCGTGCTCAAGGTGAAGAACCTCGAGACCTTCGACTTCAAGGGCGTGGATATCGGCCTGTTCTCCCCGGGCGCCTCGGTTTCCGCCGTGCATGCGCCGCGAGCCGCCGCCGCCGGCTGCGTCGTCATCGACAACACCAGCCAGTTCCGCATGGAGCCGGACATCCCCCTGGTGGTGCCGGAGGTGAACCCGCATCACCTGAAGCAGTTCAGCAAGCGCAACATCATCGCCAACCCGAATTGCTCGACCATCCAGATGGTGGTGGCGCTGAAGCCGCTGCACCTTCTTGCCCGCATCAAGCGGGTGGTGGTCGCCACCTACCAGTCGGTCTCCGGCGCGGGGAAGGAGGCGATGGACGAGCTCTTCAACCAGACCCGCGCGGTCTATGTGAACGACCCCTCGGTGCCGGAGCAGTTCACCAAGCCCATCGCCTTCAACTGCATCCCGCATATCGACAAGTTCATGGATGACGGCTTCACCAAGGAAGAGTGGAAGATGGCCGTCGAGACCCGGAAGATCCTCGACCCCGACATCCAGGTGGTGGCGAGCTGCGTCCGCGTGCCGGTCTTCATCGGCCATTCCGAAGCGGTGCATGTGGAGTTCGAGAGCGAGGTCACCGTGGAGCAGGCCTGGGACGCGCTGCGCGAGGCGCCGGGCGTGCAGCTTGTCGATAAGCGGGAGGATGGCGGCTACGTCACCCAGGTGGACGCCGCCGGCGAGGATTCGGTCTTCGTCAGCCGGCTGCGCCGCGACCCCACCGTGCCGCATGGCCTGGCCTTCTGGTGCGTCTCCGACAATCTGCGCAAGGGCGCGGCGCTGAACGCGGTGCAGATCGCCGAGGCGCTGGTGGAGCAGGGGCTGCTGCGGAAGCCGAAGGCGGCGTAAGCCTCACCCCCAGCGGCGGCGGCGCGAGGGGCAACGTTCCCTCCCCGCCCGGGCTTGCCGCCCATCCGCCCCGATGCGATGGTCCGGCCCCTGATCACCCTTTTCCACCCCCGGCCGCCTGGTCCGGGGCATCGCCGAGGACAGCCATGGCCGCGAAGATCAAGGTGAAGACCCCCGTCGTCGAAATGGACGGGGACGAGATGACCCGCATCATCTGGGGGTTCATCAAGGACAAGCTGATCCTGCCCTACCTTGATATCGACCTGAAGTATTACGACCTCGGCATCCAGAAGCGCGACGAGACCGACGACCAGATCACCGTCGATGCCGCCAACGCCACCAAGCAGTACGGCGTCGGCGTGAAATGCGCGACCATCACCCCGGACGAGGCGCGGGTGAAGGAATTCGGCCTGAAGAAGATGTGGAAGTCCCCGAACGGGACCATCCGCAACATCCTGGACGGCACCATCTTCCGCGAGCCGATCATCTGCCAGAACGTGCCGCGCCTGGTGCCGCACTGGTCGAAGCCGATCGTCGTCGGCCGCCACGCCTATGGCGACATCTACCGCTCGGTGGAGATGAAGGTGCCGGGCGCCGGCAAGGTCGTCATGACCTATGTGCCCGAGGGCGGCCAGCCGCAGGAGATCGGCGAGTTCGCCATGCCGGCGACCGGCGGCGTGGCGATGATGATCCATAACCTGAACAAGTCGATCGAGGGCTTCGCCCGCGCCTCCTTCAATTACGGGCTGCAGCGCAACTACTCGGTCTACTTCAGCCACAAGAACACCATCCTCAAGGCCTATGACGGCAACTTCAAGGACATCTTCCGCAAGATCTACGACGAGGAGTTCAAGGCGGAATACGAGAAGCGCGGCCTGACCTACGAGGACCGGCTGATCGACGACATGGTCGCTTCCGCCCTGAAGTGGGAAGGCGGCTATATCTGGGCCTGCAAGAACTACGATGGCGACGTGGAATCGGACATTGTGGCGCAGGGCTTCGGCTCGCTCGGCCTGATGACCTCCGTCCTGCTCTCCCCGGATGGCAGCACGGTGGAGTCGGAGGCTGCTCACGGCACCGTCACCCGCCACTACCGGGAACACCAGAAGGGCCGCGAGACCAGCACCAACCCGATCGCCTCCATCTTCGCCTGGACCCGCGGCCTCGCCTATCGCGGCAGGTTCGACGGCACGCCGGACGTCACCGCCTTCGCCGAGACGCTGGAGAAGGTCTGCGTGAGCACGGTGGAGAGCGGCCATATGACCAAGGACCTCGCCATCCTCATCAGCAAGGATCAGCCCTGGCTGAACACCCAGGCCTTCCTGGCAAAGCTGGATGAGAACCTGAAGAAGGCGATGGCCTGAGGCCGGTGCCAGGGCGGCGGCCGGACGGCCGCTGCCCGCCAGGGAACCCCCCGCCCGGCCCCGGCCGCGGCGGGGTTTTTCTTGCCGCTTTCGGGCGCGTTATCGCCGATTTAATCCGCCGCGCCGGGCAAAGGGTCTAGGGAGGGGCGCATGCGCCGCCTTCTCCTCGGGCTCCTCCTGCTGCCGATGGCCTGCGCCGAAGCCCCGCCCCTGGATGCGGCGCGGCCGGCGGCCCGGCCACGCATGCTGGCCCGGGCCGCCGATATCGGCGCGCTGGTACGGGCGGCGATGGTCTGCGGCCGGTCCCTGCCCGTCTCCGCCCAGGACCGCGCCGCAAGGCTGGAAACCGCCGCCCTGGCCCTGCGCCAGGAGGAGGCGGGGACGGAAGGGCGCGACGCCTTCCTGCGCAGCATGGAGCCGCCGGCCTTCACCTCCCGCCAGGGCAGCCGCGATCGCCGCGCCTGGTGCAGCGCGCGGGAGGCGGAGATCGCCCGGCTGGAGGCGATGCTGGCGGGGCCGGAGGGCGAGGCGCTGACAGCCGAGGCAGAGCGGTTGGCCCCGCCGGAATAGGTTGAGAGGGGCTTTGCCCCTCCTCACATCGGACGCGGTGCGTCCGGTCCCACCAAAGGCCGAACGGCCTTTGGAAACCATGAGCCCGCTGGCACGAACAGCCGGCCCGCTACCGGTTGGCGCCGGGGCGCAGGCGCAGGCCGGGGCGGAGCTTGGTGAAGGGAAGCACGGCCGGATCGGCCACCACCGGGCCAGGGGCGGCCACGACGATCACCTTCTCCGCGATCGGCTGGAAATGCGCGCGGAAATGCACGCTGCTCTTCAGCGCCAGGATTTTCTGCGCCGCGGGCTCCACGCCGATATGGGTGAACAGCGCCTGGTCCAGCGCCTGCACCTTCCGCGTCACCACGATGACGCGGACGCCGGAGGACACCCGGATCAGCGCCGTCGGGCCGAGATCGATCGGGTTGCCCTTGGACATGGGGCCGGTGCCGGTGAAGCGGCCATCCGTCAGCGCCTCCACCACGGCCGTCACCGCCAGCGGCACGCCATCGCTCTTGCCACCCAAGGAAAGCTGCACAGTGGCGCCCACCCCCGCCGCATGGCAGGCGGCGGCGCTCTCGGCGTCGTTGATCAGGCCGAGCACCGCCCCCTGGGCATCCTGCCGGATCAGCTCCGCCAGCAGGCCCGTGGTGTCGCCATGGCCGCCGCCGCCGGGATTGTCCTGGGTATCGGCCATGACGATGGGACGGCTGGCGCCGCGGGCCAGGGCGATGGCTTCCGCCACCCCTTCCTCCGCGCTGGCGACGCCGCCGGCGAAATCCGGCTCCCGCGCATCCATCCACGTCTTCAGCCCGGCGACGGCCAGCTGCGCCGCCTCCGGCGTCTCGGCATAGGCGGCGATGGCGACGCCGCAGCCGGGGAAATCCGCATAGGGGAAGCCGAAGCAGAAGGCGAGCTCGGCGCAGCCATGCAGCTTTTCCAGCCGCGCCCGCTCCGCCAGCACGTCGGCCATGGGCGAGACCAGGGTGCATTGCATGGTCAGCGGGATGAGGAAGTCGATCTCCGCGAAAGCGCGCGCCCAGGGCCTGCCGCGCTTGATCCGCTCCAGCAGCAGCCGCGAGGCCTGGGCGCCGGCGGGCTTCATGTCCACATGCGGATAGGTGCGGTAGGGCACCAGCGCATCCGCCAGCTCCACCATCCGCCGCGTCATATTGGCATGCGGGTCGAGGCTGACGGTAATGGGCAGCTCCTCCCCCACCACGGCGCGGATGCGGCGCAGCAGCTCGCCCTCGGCATCGTCATGCCCCACCGCCACCATGGCGCCGTGCAGTTCCAGATAGATGCCGTCCAGCGGCGCCTGCTCCAGCGCGTCCGACAGCTCCGCCACCAGCAGCGCGGCGATGCGCTCGAAGGCCTCGGCGGTGACCGGGCCGGCCGGGTTGGCGAAGCACCAGGTCAGCGGCACCAGCTCGGCGCCGGCCGCCTCCAGCACCTCGATGGCGCCGGCGGTGGGGACGCTGGTCGGGCGGATGGTCTCGATCAGCGTCGCGCCGCGCTGCAGCCCGGGGAAGCCGCCGGGTTTGAGGAACTCCCGCCAGCCGGTCGGCAGCGGGGCGAAGGAATGGCTCTCGTGCTGGAAGCCGGCAATGGCGATGCGCATGAATCAACTCGCGGCGTTGGCAGTTTCGATCACGGCCTCCGCCAGCACCCTGAGGCCGATCTCCGCCCAATCGCGGGAGATGGATTCGGTCGGGTGGTGGCTGATGCCGCCATGGCAGGGGATGAAGAGCATGACGGCCGGCATGCGGGACGCTGCGTGATAGGCGTCATGCCCCGCGCCGGAGAGCATGTCGCGGTGCTTCGCGCCATGCCGCGCGGCCGCCGCGCGCAGCCTGGCGGCCAGGGCGGCGTCAAACTCCACCCGCGGGAAGGCCCAGTAGGTCTCGCGCGAGACGGTGACGCGACGGCGCGTGGCAATGGCAGCCCACTCTTCTTCCGCCATGGCCCATAGCGCCTGCAAGGTCCCGGTCAAGGGGTGCCGATAATCCATGGCGAAGCGGGCGCCGCCCGGCACCACGCCATCCGCGCCCGGCTCCACGATCAGGCGGTTGACCGTGCAGCGGCCCTCCGGCGCACGGGCGAGCAGGATGCGCTCGGCGGCGACCATCATCTCGGCCGCCGCCAGCAGCGCGTCCTGGCGCATCTCCATCGGCGTGGTGCCGGCATGGCTGTCCTTGCCGCGCACGCTCACCATGGCACGCTCCGTGGCGAAGCCGCCGGTGACGATGCCGAGATCATAGCCCTCGGCCTCGAGGACCGGCCCCTGCTCGATATGCGCCTCGAAATAGGCGGCGGCATTGCGCAGCGCGGCGGGATCGGCAGGGCCGGCCCAGCCGGTGCGCGCCAGCGCATCGCCATAGCGCTCGCCATCATCGATGGCGCGGCGGTCGAGCACCTCGGCCTCGGACAGCACGCCCATGGCGCCGGCGGCGCCGATCATGCTGGGCGAGAAGCGGCAGCCCTCCTCGCTGGTCCAGTTGACCAGCACGATGGGCGCCTCCGTCACCGTCCCCGCCTCATGCAGCGCATGGAGGATTTCGAGGCCCGCCAGCACGCCATAGGGGCCATCGAATTTCCCGCCCGTCGGCTGGGTGTCCAGGTGGCTACCGACCAGCACCGGCTTGCGCGCGGGGTCCCTGCCCTCCCGCCGCAGCGCCATGTTGCCCAGGCGATCGACGCTGAGTGTCAGCCCGATCTCCTGGCCCCAACGCGCCAGCAGGGCCCGTGCCTCGCCATCCAGGGCGGAGAGCGCCGGGCGGTTGTTGCCGCCCTCCGGCGTGGCGCCGATGCGCGCCATCGCCATCAGGCTGTCCCAGAGCCGGTCGACGGAGAGTGGCAGGTTCATGGCTTGACGAGACCGGCCGCTGCCAGCGCGGCATCCGCCAGCACCTGCATGCCGGCCGTCGCCCATTCCGGCGTGATGCTCTCCGCCTCATTGTGCGAGAGCCCGCCATGGCAGGGGCAGAAGACCATCACCGTCGGCACCTTGCGCGCCATATAGACGGCGTCATGGCCGATGGCGGTCGGCATCTCCTGGTATTTCAGCCCGCGGGCGACGGCGGCGTTGCGCGCATGAGCGACGAGGCCGGCATCGAAGGGCGTCAGCGGCGAGTGCCAGAAGGGGGTGACGGTGGCTGTCACCTTGCGCGCCGCGCTGATCTCGGCCGCCCGCGCCGTCAGCGCCTCGCCCATCCGCGCCAGTGCCTCGGGGTCGCTGTGGCGGAAATCGACGCTGAAGAAGACCCGGCTGGGCGCGACATTGCGAGAGGCGGGATAGACCTCCACCACCCCCACCGTGCCGCGGCCCTTCTCGCCATTCGGCGCCAGGGTCGTCAGCGCGATCTCCTCCACCGCCGCGATCAGCGGCGCCGCCGCCATCATCGCATCCCGCCGCCCGGCCATGGGGGAGCCGCCATGCGCCTCCTCGCCCTCCACCACCACCTCGAACCAGCTCTGCGCCAGGGCATGGGTGACGATGCCGACATCGAGCCCGGCATCCTCCAGCAGCTTGCCCTGCTCGATGTGCAATTCGAGATAGGCGCCGACCTTCTGCAATTCCGCCGGATCGGCGCTGCCCTGCCAGCCGATGCGCTTCAGCTCCTCGCCGAACACCGCGCCGGCGGCGTCGCGCTTGGCCAGTACCTCCGCCTCGGTGAAGATGCCCATGGCAGCGCCGCTGCCCATCATGGGGGGCGCGAAGCGGGCGCCTTCCTCGTTGGTCCAGTTGATGAGCAGCAGCGGCGCCTCGGTCTCGGCCCCCGCCTCATGCAACGCCCGCATCACCTCCAGCCCCGCCAGCACGCCGAGCACGCCGTCGAACTTCCCGCCGGTCGGCTGGGTGTCCAGATGGCTGCCGATGGCGATGGGGGCGCGGGTCGGGTCGCGCCCCTCCCGCCGGAACACCATGTTGCCGAGGCGGTCCACGCTGAGCGTCAGGCCACAGGCCTCGCCCCATTTGCGGAACAGCGCGCGGCCTTCGGCATCGACATCCGTCAGGGTCTGGCGGTTGCTGCCGCCCTTCGGCGTGCCGCCGATCTTCGCCATCTCCATCAGGCTGTCCCAGAGACGTGCTCCGGAAAGCGGCAGATTCGTACTCATCTCTTCTCCACTCCGCACCACTCCGCCATCGCCGATGCGATGGTCCTGGTGATGCCATGCATGCTGTCCAGCCCGACATTCTCGTCGATGCCGTGGATATCGACCGCATCCGGCCCGAAGCAGGCGACGGGCGTCCCCTGATAGAGCTGGAAGAAGCGGCCATCGGTCAGGCCCGTCGCCGGGTAGTCGCGCAGCGTGCCACCAGTCGCCTCGGCGTGGCTGCGCCGGGCCAGCTTCACGATCTCGGCCTCGGTGTCGAACAGGCAGGGATCGGCCATGAAGCCCTTGAACTCCAGCTTCACCTGCGCGCCGCGCAGCCTCTCATGCCGTTTCGCCTGTTCCACGATGCGCTCGATATCGGCCCTGGTCTGCGCCGCCGTGGTGCCGAGCATCACCCCGACGCGCAGCCCGATGCGGCAGCGCGTGGCGACGCTGCTGTTCCACTCCCCGCCCTCGATGGTGCCGAGATTGACGTTCACCGGGTGGTTGTTGCCGTGGAAGGCCGGGTGGATCCGCTCCGCCCGGTTCATCTCCGCCTCATACGTCTTGAAGGCAGCGGCGATGATGCTGGCGGCCTCGATGGCGTTCAGCCCGGCCTGCATCTCCCGCACATGCGCCGGCCGGCCGCTGACCGTGACCCAGGCCCAGACGACGCCGACTTCCGCGGTGTAGAGCGCCTCCACCCCCGGCCCCGGCTCCGGGATGATGACAGCATCGGGTTTCGGCAGGGCGAGCATGGTGGCCAGGGCGCCATTGCCGCTGCATTCCTCCTCGATCACCGCCTGCAGCTGCACTTCGGCGGCCGGCTGCAGCCCGGCCAGGGCGAAGGCCCTGAAGGCCGCGCAGTAACTGACGATGCCGGCCTTCATGTCGCCGGCGCCGCGGCCATAGATGCGGCCATTGCGGATCGATGGCTCATAGGGCGGCGTTTCCCACATATCGGCCGCGCCCTCTGGCACCACATCCACATGGCCCTGCAGCGCCAGGCTCCGGCCCTTCGCCGCGCGCGGACGATGGATCGCCGCCACATTGTCCCGCCCTTCATAGGGAATGAGCGGCGGCGAAAAGCCGGGATGGTCGCGCAGCTTCTCCGGCTCCACCGGTATGCGCTGCGGCGCGAGGCCCAGCCCCTCATAGATCCGCGCCATCTCGTTCAGCGCCGAGGCCTCGTTACCCAGGGTGGAGGGGCAGCGGACCAGGCGGGAGAGGGTCTCCACTTCCCAGTCGCGCAGCGAATCGACCGCCTCCAGGATGGCGCGGCGCGCCCCGTGGTCCAGCATTTCCGTCCCTCGCTATCTTGCCGGCGGAGTCCAACCGCTTCCGGGGAGCCTGTCCAGCAAATGCCGCGTCGGGGCGTGCCGCGACGCGGCTGGCACCATGGCCAGCGGCGCCTGCCACACTGCGCGGCAGCACCGCATGGCGGTGGCGCAGCCGGCGGCGCCCGCCATAGCGGCGGCGCCACGCGCGATGCGCCTCGCCGCGGTGCCGTGCCGGTACCGGCTCTGTCGGATCAGCGTCAGCGCCTGCCTCCGCCTGGCCGCGCTTGCCGCATCGGCCATCGCTCCCACCGAGGCCCAGGACAGCCCACTGCCGCGGAACCTGCGGCCGGCGATCGAGACAGGGTGCTGCCTGTCCATGTTCCCCCGCAGCATCAGCAGCCCAGCCTTCAGCACCGTGACCGGGAGCGCGCCGCGCCATGGGCGCGCAGCGGCATGGGCCTTGCTGCAGCGGCCATCGGGCCTCGTTGCGGGATCTGCATTGCCACTCCCCGGTGTTGGGGGCCCGCCTTGATGGCCGCCTTCCCAAGGGAGAGGGAACGCGACCACCACCAGCCGGCCTGCCCTGAGCATGCGAATACCGTGCCGGGTGTTCCCGTAGCGCGCGGCAAAGGCTAGCCTATACGGATGCGCGCCTTCTTCCATCCGGACCAGCGGCTGCACACGCCGCGCTTCTTCCTCATGCGCGGCCAGATCCGGCCGAATTTCGAGGTCCCTCCGCGCACCGAGGCGCTGCTGGAGGGGCTCGCGGCGCTGCGCCTGGTGCCGGAGACGCCCGCCCTGCCCTCGCGCACCCTGCTCGAGACCGTGCACGCGCCGGACTATCTCGACTACCTGGCGGGCGCCGCCGCCGCCTGGGCCGCCCTGCCAGATGCGGGGCCTGAAGTGGTGCCCAATATGCACGCGACGGCCGACGCGCTCGCCAACGGTGCGCGCCGGCCGGAGAGCATTGTCGGCCAGGCCGCCTGGTACAGCGCGGACAATGCCTGCCCGATCGGCCCCGGCACCTGGGAAGCCAGCCTCGCCGCCGCCGGCACCGCCCTGGCCGCGGCGGCGGAGGCGGCGGCCGGCCGCACCGCCTATGCACTCTGCCGCCCGCCCGGTCACCACGCCTACCGGGCACGGGCGGGCGGCCATTGCTACCTCAACAACACCGCGCTGGCGGTGGAGGCGCTGCGGCGCGCCGGGGCGAAGCGCATCGCGACAATCGACATCGACAGCCACCACGGCAACGGCACCCAGGGCCTCTTCTGGGAGGATGGCGGGGTCTTCACCTTCTCCGTCCATGGCGACCCGCACCGCTACTACCCTTTCTTCACCGGCCATGCCGAGGAGCGCGGCGCCGGCGCGGGCGAGGGGCTGAACCTCAACGCCCCCCTCCCCTTCGGCACCGGCGACGAGGCCTGGCTGGAGGCCATCCGCAGCGGCATCGCCGCGGCGCAGCGCTTCGGCGCGGAGGCGCTGGTGGTCTCCCTCGGCTTCGATGCCAGCGAGCATGAGCCGCTGAACGCCCTCTCCGTCACGGCCGATGGCTTCGCCCGAGCCGGCGCCCTGCTGGGCAGCATGAAGCGGCCGACGGCGATCATTCAGGAAGGTGGCTATTGCGTCGACTGGCTGGGGCGGCTGCTGGAACGCTTCCTCGCCGGCTGGGGAGAGGCGGCATGAGCCTCCTCACCCTCGACACCCATGTCGATATCCGCTGGCCGGAGCCGCCCGACCCGCTGACGGAATCCACCCAGCAGGTGGATTTTCCGAAGATGGCGCGGGGCGGGATGCAGGCCGCCATCTTCATCGCCTATGTGCCACAGGGGAAGCGGGACGCAGCCGGCCATGCCGCCGCGGCGGAGCGGGCCGAGGCGATGCTGCGCCACATCCGCGCCCGCGCCGATGGCATGGCGCGCCGCTTCTGCACCACGCCCGAGGAGCTGGAAGCCTGCCACGCGGCCGGCGCGCTCGGCGTGCTCTCGGCGGTGGAGAACGGCTATGCCATGGGCCATGACCTCGGCGCGCCGGCGCGCTGGCGGGCCCTCGGCGCCTGCTACCTGACGCTGACGCATGACGGGCATAACGACCTCTCGGACAGTGCGCGGCCGAAGCCGGCGCTGGGCGACGTGCCGGAGGAGCATGGCGGCCTCTCCCCGCTCGGCCGGCAGGCGATCGCGGCGCTGAACGCGGCCGGGATGCTGGTGGATGTCTCCCATGTCTCGAAGCGCGGCATGCTGCAGGCGGCGGATCTCTCCCGCGCCCCGATCGTCGCGACCCACACCGCCTGCCGCGCCCTCTGCGACCACCCGCGTGGCATCGATGACGAGCAACTGGACGTACTGAAGGCCGTCGGCGGCCTGGCGCAAATCACCGCCGTTCCCGCCTTCCTTCGCCGCATGCCGGATGGCGAGAAGAACCCGGCCAGCGTCGAGGACATGGCGGCGCATGTCGATCACGCCGTGCGCCGCATCGGCATCGAGCATGTCGGGGTCAGCTCCGATTTCGATGGCGGCGGCGGCGTCATCGGCTGGCGCGATGCCTCGGAGACGAACGGGCTGACGGTGGCGCTGCGCGCCCGCGGCTATGGCGAGCGGGAGCTGGGGCTGCTGTGGAGCGGGAATTTCCTGCGGCTCTGGCGGCAGGCGCTGGCACTCGCCGCGCGGTAGCCGCCGCGGCGGCTGGCCATTTCCCTTCCGCTTGGGCGCAGCGTCCTCGACAAAGGGCCGCGACAGCCGCGGGACCGCCCGGGTGGTCCGTTGATGCATCCCGCTCCGGCGGCCCGCGCCGTTCCGTAGACCGGCTTGACGAGGCCGGCAGCCCTGACGAGCCGGCTGGCGCATCTGGCGCGGTGACGCCCCGCCAGGCCGGCCCGGGGCCGCTCCCTGACCGGCCCCATGCCGGCCACGCGACCGACCGATCCACAGGCATGCGGCCGGCAAGTCTTTGAGTCCGGCGCGCCACCGCCACGCCAACCCTGCGCGCGATACCCAGCCCGGAACCTCGGCACGTTCCGCTGGGCATCAGCTTCGCGCGTAGGGGCAGCCGCCCTCCGATACAGGCCGGAACGCCTCCTCCGCCGGAGTGGTGGCCACCAGCTTCAGGTAGTCCCAGCCGCCGCGGCTCTCGGCCGGGGCCTTGGCCTGGAACAGATAGGTGGGGTGCAGCTTCCGCCCATCCTCCCGCCCCCGGCCGGGGCCGAAGGCGTCGGCATCGGTCGGCATCGCCTTCATCGCCTGCACCGCCTCAAGCCCCGAAGCCTTCGCCCGTGCCGGGCCGATGGCGGCTGCCGCCTTCAGGTAGTGCAGCACCACGGAATAGCACTGGAACTGCACGCTGTTCGGCCAGTGGCCGTTCGGCAGTTTCGGCTGCAGCCGGGACGTCAGCGCCCGGGTCCGGTCATTCAGGTCCCAGTAGCTGCTCTCCGTCAGCGTCAGCCCCTGCGCCGAATGCAGGCCCAGCGTGTGGACGTCCACGATGAAGCCGATCATGGCGGCCACCCGGATGTTGCGCCCGGCCAGACCGAATTCCTGCCCCTGCTTCACGCAATTGATCATGTCCGTGCCGGCATTGCACAGTGCGATGACATCCGGCCGCGTCGCCGCGGCGGAGACGAGGAAGGAGGAGAAATCGGTCGTCGTCGGGAAGGGATAGACGGAGGCGCCGACCACCTCGCCGCCGAAGCTCCGCACCACCCGCGTCACCTCCCGCTGCACCGAATGGCCGAAGGCGTAGTCGGCGGTGATGCAGTACCAACGCTTCGCCCCCGCCTTGGCCAGCGCCCCACCGGTGGAACGGGCATTGGCCCAGCTATCGGTGGTCCAGTGCACGGTGTTGGGACCGCATTGCGGGCCGGTGATGTCCACCGAGGCGCCGCCGCTGTTGAGCTGGACCTTGTTCTTTTCCCGCGCCAGCCCGTTCAGCGCCAGGGCGATGGCGCTGTTGTTCACGTCCGTCACCGCGTCCACCTCCTCGCGGTCGAACCATTGGCGGACGATGTTCAGCCCGACATCGGCCTTGTTCTGGTGGTCGGCCTGCAGGATCTCCACCCGGAGGCCGGCAGAGGCGGCAAAATCCTGCACCGCCTGGCGGGCGGCGGCGACGCAGCCCGGTCCGCTGATGTCGCGATAGGGGCCGGACATGTCCGTCATCACGCCGATGCGGATCACCGGCGCCTGCGCCCGGGCCCGCCCTGCACCACCGATGGCCGCCGCGCCGAGCGCCAGCGCGCCCCGCCTCGAGAAGTCCATACGTTCGCCTCCCTTCCTGTTCTGGCCCTGCAGGGCCGGCCTGACGGTCCGCGGCATGGCATTGTCGACGCGGCCACCGGTCTCATTGCTTGCATTCCCCGCCGCTCCCGCACGGGCCAGATCCGGCCGCAGGGGAAGGCAGGTGATCAGGCTGGAACGGATGCCGGCCCGGATTCAAGCGTGGCATGACAAGCGGGGCCTAAGGCCTGTTAGGGAATGGGCCTTGGGGCGGTCTGGCGGGTCTTTTTCGCACCGGGGGCGTCGGCCGGCTTGCCAAGGCAACCAGCCTTGGCTGCGCCGCCCTCCTGCCCAGCGCACAAGATCCCTCGCCAGCCCTCCGTCTCGCCCAGTCCCTAACAGGCCCTAGGCGTCCATTGGTTGATGCGGCATCGTATCTTCGCTATCTGCCGGGTCATGAACCTGGCCCGCATCGCCACCTTCGCCTTCTCGGGCATCGAGGCCATGCCCGTGGAGGTGCAGGTACAGATCGCCCCCGGCCTGCCCGCCTTCCTCATCGTCGGCCTGCCTGACAAGGCGGTGGCGGAATCGCGGGAAAGGGTGCGAGCGGCCATGGCCGGCATGGGCCTCTCCCTGCCGCCGCAGCGCGTGCTGGTGAACCTGGCGCCGGCCGATATCCCGAAGGAAGGCTCGCATTTCGACCTGCCCATCGCGCTGGCCGTGCTGGCGGCGATGGAGGTGCTGCCGCGGGAGGAGATCGCAGGCTATGCCGCGCTCGGGGAGTTGTCGCTCGACGGCAGCATCCAGCCGGTGGCCGGGGTGCTGCCGGCGGCCCTTGGCGCCTCCGCCCGCGACCTCGGCCTGATCTGCCCGGGCGCGCAGGGCGGGGAGGCCGCCTGGGCCGGGCGGATGGAGGTGCTGGCGGCGCCCGACCTGCCCGCCCTGCTGAACCATTTCCGCGGCCTGCAGGTGCTGAGCCCGCCGGAGCCGCCATCGCCCGCGGCGACCGCCCCCCGCGGCCCCTGCCTCTCCGAGGTGAGGGGACAGGAGACGGCGAAGCGGGCGCTGGAGATCGCCGCGGCCGGCGGCCACAACCTCCTCATGATCGGCCCGCCCGGCGCCGGCAAATCCATGCTGGCGGCGCGGCTGCCCAGGCTGCTGCCCGATCTCAGCGCCGCCGAGGCGCTGGAGGTCAGCATGGTGCATTCCGTCGCCGGGCTGCTGCGCGATGGCCGGCTGGTGACTCGCCCGCCCTTCCGGGAGCCGCATCATTCGGCCAGCCAGCCGGCGCTGATCGGCGGCGGCAACCGGGCGAAGCCGGGGGAGATCAGCCTGGCCCATCTCGGCGTGCTGTTCCTGGATGAGTGGCCGGAATTCCCCCGCCCGGCCCTGGAAGCCCTGCGCCAGCCGATGGAGACGGGCCGCGCCAGTATCAGCCGCGCCAATGCCCACATCACCTATCCGGCGCGCTTCCAGTGCATCGCGGCGATGAATCCCTGCCGCTGCGGCTATCTGGGGGAGGCCGGGCGGGAATGCGGCAAGGCGCCGCGCTGCGGCGAGGAGTATCAGGGCCGGCTCAGCGGCCCGCTGCTGGACCGCATGGACCTGACGGTGGAGTTGCGGCCGGTGCCGATCGCCGAGCTCTCCCGCGCCCCTGCGGGCGAGACCAGCGCGATGGTGGCAGAGCGGATCGAGGCGGCCAGGGCATTGCAGCGGGCACGCTACGGCGCCGACGGCCCGCGCTGCAATGCCGCCGCCGATGACGCGGCGCTGGAGTCGGGCCTGATGGCGGAGCGGGCGGCGCGCGAGCTGGCGGAGCAGGCCGCGGAGCGGCTGCGGCTTTCGGCGCGCGGCTTCACCCGCACCCTGCGCGTCGCCCGCACCATCGCCGACCTGGCCGCCAGCGAGACGGTGCAGCGGGCGCATGTCGCGGAGGCGCTGGCCTTCCGCAACCGCGGCCTGGCCCGGGTGGCGGCCGGCTGAAGCACGACCGCAGGCGGTGCGGCCAGCCGCAGGTGTGAATGCCGCGACCAGTCGATGCCGCAGCGGGATGGGTGGGCATGCGGCGTCGGCGCTGTCATGTTGGGGCCGGGAGCAGGGAGAGTGCGGCGGGTGAAAGCGGGAATCGGCGTGGTGGAACTCCTGCTCGGGGCGGCCTCATGCCGATGGCCTGGCACATCACCCTGGCGGGGCACCGCAGGATTGCCGATCCGGTCTCCCTGCCCCGCGCCACAGCACCATACCTCCGGTTGCGGGAGCGATCGTCCATACGCGGCCGCAGGCGAAGGCCACGCCGCCAGTGGCATGGGGCGCGGCGGCGCGGATCATAGGCGGCCAGTCGCCGGCCTTGCGCCGCCCGGCCATGCCGGGGCTTCCCTGCTGCATGGCGGCAGGCTGGGCCGGCCATCGCGCCTGCCGTCCCGCATCGGCCAGCACCAGGGCGGGCCGGCGCCGCGGCCCGCCCTGGCCCGCCTGATGCCTGGTGCCATGCCATACCGGCCCCCGCCTGGCGGGCCGGCCATCCTGGCGCCGCGCCCGGCGGCCCCCGAGGAAGCGGTCGCGACGGTTGCCAGCGCGGTACCGGAGATTGCCGGTCAACCGGACGCTCCGGCCGGATGGACCGCTTCCTTTATGGCACGGCCCACCACATGGCGGCGCCGTGCGGCGGCAGGGGCGTGGCTGCTGCTGCTCCTCGCCCTTGCCCCGGCGCAGGCCCAGGCCCAGGCGCAGCGCCAGATGGTCGCCGCCGCGCACCCCATGGCCGCGGAAGCCGGCATGGCCATGCTGCGCGCCGGCGGCACGGCGGTGGATGCCGCCATCGCCACCCAGGCCATGCTCGGCCTGGTGGAGCCGCAATCCTCCGGCCTCGGCGGCGGCGCCCTGGCGCTGCACTGGGACGCCGCGACACGCCAGCTCAGCGCCTGGGACGGGCGGGAGGTGGCGCCCGCCGCCGCCCCGCCCAACCTTTTCCTGAAGGACGGCCAGCCCATGGGCTTCCTCGCCGCCGCCATTGGCGGCCGCGCCGTAGGCGTGCCGGGGACCATGCGGATGCTGGAGGCGCTGCACCAGGCCCAGGGCAGGCTGCCCTGGGCGGAACTCTTCGCTCCCGCCATCGCCGCGGCGGAGAAGGGCTTCGAGGTCAGTCCCCGCCTCGCCGCCCTCATCGCCCAGGAGGCCGCGCATCTGCAGCAGGACCGCGAAGCCCGCGCCCTGTTCCTGCCGGACGGCAAGCCGCTCGCCGCCGGCGCCACGCTGCGCAACCCGGCCTATGCCGCGACGCTCCGCGCCATTGCCGAACAGGGGGCGGAGGCGCTGCATCGTGGGCCGATCGCCGCCGAGATCGCCGCCGCCATCCGTGCCCACCCCAACCCCGGGCTGATGACGACGGACGACCTGGCCGGCTACGCGCCGAAGCGGCGCGAGGCGCTCTGCGGCCCCTATCGCGGCGTCACCGTCTGCGGCTTCCCGCCGCCCTCCTCCGGCGGCGCCACGGTGCTGCAGATCCTCGGCATCCTGTCGCACCAGAATCTCGCGGACCTCGATCCGCGCGGGCTGGACGCGGCGCATCTGCTGGGCGAGGCGGGGCGCATCGCCTTTGCCGACCGCAACCGCTACTTGGCGGATGCCGACCAGGTGCCGGTGCCGCTGCGCGGGCTGCTGGACCCCACCTACCTGCTGATCCGCGCCCAGCTCCTCGACCGCGACCGCGCCCTGGCGGAGCCGCGCGCCGGCAATCCGCCCTGGCAGGCGGGCCCGCCGCCGGCCAGCCAGCCGCCGCAGCCGGAGAGCGGCACCAGCCATGTCTCCATCGTCGATGCGGCGGGCGATGTCCTGGCCCTGACCACCACCGTCGAGGACCTGTTCGGCGCCAGGCTGATGGTGCGCGGCTTCTTCCTGAACAATGAGCTGACCGATTTCTCCTTCCTGCCGGAGGTGAACGGGCGGCCGGTGGCGAACCGCGTGGGGCCGGGCAAGCGGCCGCGCTCCTCCATGTCCCCCACCATCGTCTTCGGCGCGGACGGGCAGCCAATGCTGGTGCTCGGCTCGGCCGGCGGCTCCCGCATCATCGGCCATGTGGCGCAGACGCTGGTGGCGGTGCTGGATTGGGGGATGGAGCCGCAGGCCGCCGTCTCCCTGCCCCGGGTCGGTGCGCTGAATGCGGGGCTGGAGCTGGAAGCCGGCACCGCCGCCGCCGGGCTGGCGCCGGCGCTGGAGGCGCGCGGCTTTCCGGTGGAGCTGCGGACCATGACCTCCGGGCTGCATGTCATCCGCATCCTGCGGGGGCCGGAGGGGGTGCGGTTGCAGGGCGGGGCGGATCCGCGGCGTGAGGGCGTGGCACTGGCGGATTGAGGAAGGGCTCTGCCCTTCCTCAACCTCCATCCCGCCAAGGGCCGAAGGGCCCTTGGAACCCTTGAGCCGGCTCTTTGAACCCGCGAGGCTCAAACTCATGGTTTCCAAGGGCCCTTCGGCCTTTGGCAGGGGGTCAAGGGGGACAGCGTCCCCCTTGCCGGGTGGAACCCCCGCCACCCCACCCGCGTCATTCCCGCAACAACCGGAGCCTCGCCATGCGCCTCGCGCCGCTCGCCGCCCTGCTCCTCCTTGCCGCCCCTGCCATGGCGCAGGAGACGAAGGAGATCGGCCATGTGAACACCGCGCTCACCAATCTCGGCCTGACGCGCAGCCACCGCGTGGTGATCGAGCGCTTCGACGACCCGGAGGTGCAAGGCGTCTCCTGCTACATCTCCCAGGCGCGCACCGGCGGGCTTTCCGGCATGGTCGGACTGGCCGAGGACCCGGCGCGCTTCTCCCTCTCCTGCACCGCCACCGGCCCGGTGCGCGTGGCGGAGGGCGCCCGGCGCGGCGAACGCGGCGAGCGGGTCTATGAGAGCGACACCAGCCTGTTCTTCAAGGAAACCCGCGTCCACCGCTTCCTCGACGAGGAGCGCGGCGTGATCATCTACATGGCCTGGTCCACCAAGCTGGTGGATGGCTCGCCCTACAACGCCGTCGCGGTGGTGCCGATCCGCTGAGCCGTGCCGGCCGGGGCCGGCGGCGGGTCCCGCCCCTCCTCCACCGCATGGCAGGCGGCGATGGTCGCGGGCTGGCCCCGCGGCGGCAGCAGCTTCGGCATCTCCGCCTTGCAGCGGTCATTCGCCAGCGGGCAGCGCGGATGGAAGGGGCAGCCGGAGGGCGGGCTGATCGGGCTCGGCACCTCGCCACCGACCGGGATGCGCTGCCGCCCGGTCATCTCCAGGTCCGGGATCGCCTCCATCAGCGCCCGGGTATAGGGGTGGCGCGGCGCGGTGAAGAGCGTCTCGGCATCCGCCAGCTCCACCAGCCGGCCGAGATACATCACCCCGATGCGGTCGCTGACCTGCCGGACCACGGCCAGGTTATGGCTGATGAAGAGATAGGTGAGGCCGAGCCGCGCCTGGAGGTCCTTCATCAGGTTCAGGATCTGCGCCTGGACGGAGACGTCGAGCGCCGCGGTCGGCTCGTCGCAGACCAGGAATTCCGGGTTGGAGGAGAGCGCTCGCGCGATGGAGATGCGCTGCCGCTGGCCGCCGCTGAACTCATGCGGATATTTCTCGCCGTCCAGCGGCGAAAGCCCGACCTGGGCCAGCAGCTCCGCCACCCTCGCATGCCGCGCCGCCT
>NZ_JAMZIK010000058.1 GCF_024178315.1 Siccirubricoccus soli
CATGCGGATATTTCTCGCCGTCCAGCGGCGAAAGCCCGACCTGGGCCAGCAGCTCCGCCACCCTCGCATGCCGCGCCGCCTTGTCCGGGATCAGGCCGAAGGCACGGATCGGCTCCGCCACGATGTCCCGGACCCGCCAGCGCGGGTTGAGCGAGGCATAGGGGTCCTGGAAGATCATCTGCATGCGCCGGCGCTGCTCGCTGGCGGCACGGGCCTGGGCGAGGTCGCGGCCATCGAACAGCACCCGCCCGCGCGTCGGCGGGTAGAGGCCGACGACCAGCCGCGCCACGGTGGATTTGCCGCAACCGCTCTCGCCGACCAGCGACAGGGTGGTGCCCTTCGGGATCTCGAAGGAGACGCCATCCACGGCGCGCAGGACGCGCTTCCCCTCTCCCGCCAGCAGCCGCTGCAGCAGGGGGCGGGAGACGTCGAAATAGCGGGCCAGGTCCTCGGCGGCCAGCATCGGGGTCGCGGCGGAGGCTTGGGGTCCCGACTGCTCAGGCATGCCGCAACGCCTCCGGCGCCTGCTTCTCCGAGGCCGGGTCGTAGAGCCAGCAGGCCGCGCGGGTCGCCCCGGTCTCCAGCAGCTCCGGCCGCTCCGCCCGGCAGCGGTCGAAGACATGCGGGCAGCGCGGGTTGAAGGCGCAGCCCTCGGGGATGGCGGAGAGCCGCGGCATGGCGCCCTCGATCTGCGCCAGGTGCTCCACCTTGCGGTCGAGCGGCGGGATGGAGGCCATGAGGCCGGCGGAATAGGGGTGGCGCGGCGCCTGCACCACCGCCCGCACCGGCCCGATCTCGGCGATGCGCCCGGCATACATCACCGCCACGCGGTCGGCCGTCTCGGCGATCACGCCCATGTCGTGGGTGACGAGCATCATCGCCATCCCCTTCTCCCGCGCCAGGGATTTCAGCAGGGCGATCACCTGCGCCTGGATGGAGACGTCGAGCGCCGTGGTCGGCTCGTCGGCCACCACCATGCGCGGCTCGGCACAGAGGGCGAGGGCGATGACGACGCGCTGGCGCATCCCGCCGCTGAACTCATGCGGATAGCTGTCCACCCGCTGCGCGGCGGCCGGGATGCCCACCATCTCCAGCCAATTGACGGCGCGCTTCCGGGCCTCGGCGGCGCCGATCGGCAGATGGGTCAGCATCGTCTCCACCAGCTGGTCGCCCACAGTGTAGAGCGGGTTCAGCGTGGTCAGCGGGTCCTGGAAGATCGCGCCGATCTCCTTGCCGCGGATGCGCCGCATCTCCTCATAGCGGAGGTTGTCGATGCGCCTGCCGTTCAGCAGGATCTGCCCGCCGGCGATGCGCCCGGGCGGCTCCAGCAGGCCGATGATGGCGGCGCCCGTCATGGACTTGCCGGCGCCGCTCTCCCCCACCACGCCCAGCACCTCCCCCGGCATGATGCTGAAGGAGACGCCGTCCAGCGCCCTGAGCGTGCCGCGGCGCGTGGCGAACTCCACCCGAAGATCGCGGACTTCGAGAATCGGCTGCATCAGCGGAGCTTCGGGTTCAGGGCGTCGCGCAACCAGTCGCCCAGCAGGTTGACGGACAGCACCATGGCGACGAGTGCCGCGCCGGGGAAGATCGTGATCCACCACTCGCCGCTGCCGAGGAAGTCGTTGCCGATGCGGATGAGGGTACCGAGTGAGGGCTGGGTCGGCGGCACGCCGACGCCGAGGAAGGAGAGCGTCGCCTCCGAGATGATGGCGTTGCCAAGGTTGAGCGTGGCGATCACCAGCACCGGCCCCAGCACGTTCGGCAGCACGTGGGTGAGCATGATGTGCGGCCGCGAGAGCCCGATGACCCGCGCCGCCAGCACGTATTCCTTGTTGCGCTCCACCAGGGTGGAGGAGCGCACGGTGCGGGCGAATTGCGGCCAGGCGCTGATGCCGATGGCGAAGATGACGACGAAGAGCGCGATGTGCTCATGCACCTCCTGCGGCAGCGCGGCGCGCACCACGCCATCCACCAGCAGGGCGATGAGGATGGAGGGGAAGGTGAGCTGGATGTCGGCGATGCGCATCAGCAGCCCGTCCACCGTGCCGCCCAGATAGCCTGCGGCCAGCCCGATGCCGACGCCGAGCAGGGTGGAGAACAGCACGGCACAGATGCCGACCAGCAGCGAGATGCGCGCGCCGTACATGATGGCGGAGAGCAGGTCCCGCCCCTGGTCGTCGGTGCCCAGCGGATAGGTGGCGTCGCCCTCCGCCATCCAGGCAGGCGGCTTGAAGGCGTCGATCAGGTTCAGGCTGGCGAGGTCGAAGGGGTCGTGCGGCGCCAGCCAGGGCGCCAGCCCCGCTCCCACCAGGCAGACCAGCGCCACCAGGGCGGAGACCACCGTCACCGGCGAGCGGCGGAAGGAGTAGAACAGGTCGCTGTCCAGCAGCCTGCCCAGGGGGGCAAGGATCGCCGCCATGCTCAGTGCCCCCGCCCGCGGCCGACCCGCAGCCGTGGATCCACCGCGTAGTAGAGCAGGTCGACGGCGAGGTTGATGCTGACGAAGACCAGGGCGATGAGCAGCAGATAGGCCGCCATCACCGGGATGTCCGCGACGCTGACGCTCTGGATGAAGAGCAGCCCCATCCCCGGCCACTGGAACACCGTCTCCGTCACGATGGCGAAGGCGATGATGCCGCCGAGCTGCAGCCCGGCGATGGTGATGACCGGCACCAGCGTGTTCTTCAGCGCATGGCCGAAGTGGACAGCGCGGTTGGACAAGCCCCTTGCCCGGGCGAATTTGATGTAGTCGGTCCGCAGCACCTCCAGCATCTCCGCCCGCACCAGCCGCATGATGAGGGTGAGCTGGAACAGGCCGAGGGTGATGGAGGGCAGCACCAGCGCCTTCAGCCCCGACCAGGTGAGGAAGCCGGTGGACCACCAGCCGAGCTGCACGACCTCGCCGCGGCCGAAGGAGGGCAGCCAGCCCAGCCAGACGGAGAAGATCAGGATCAGCAGGATGCCGATGAGGAAGGGCGGCAGGGAGACGCCGACCAGGCTGAAAGTCAGCAGCGCCCGGCTGAGCCAGGAATTCCGGTAGAGCCCGGTATAGACCCCCATCGCCACCCCGACCACCAGGGCGATGCCGGCGGCGCAGAAGGCCAGTTCCAGAGTCGCCGGGGCACGCTCCGCGATCAGCTCCGCCACCGGGCGAGAGAGGCGATAGGAGAGGCCGAACTCCCCCTGCACCGCTTGGCCGATGAAGCGGGCGAATTGCACGAAGAAGGGCTGGTCGAGGCCGAGGCTCGAAACCAGCGCGGCCCGCTGCGCCTCGGTGAAATCCTGGCCGAGCATGATGGCGACGGGGTCGCCGACATAGGTGAACATGGCGAAGCTGATGAAGGCGACGACCAGCATCACCGGAATGGCCTGCAGGATGCGGGAGAGGATGAAGGCGGCCATCGTCAGCCCGTGGCCTCATCCCGCGCGGCCGCGCCGGCCACCCGGGCGGCATCCCCCGCCGCGCACCGCCATGCCCCTCGCGGCGCGGGGGCGACCGCGCCTCCAGCTTGCAGCATCCGCTTCTTCATCCCCCAGTGCCCGGTTTTCCGGTGCAGAGGCAACGCTATAGGGCCGGCCCCGGCGGGGCGGAAGGCCCGTCCGCCGTGGCGTCCCCGGCATCTGCCCAATCCTTCAGCAGGCTGTACCCCACCGCCAGCAGCACCGGCCCCAGGAACAGGCCGAGGAAGCCGAAGGCCAACACCCCGCCCAGCGCCCCCAGCAGGGTGAGCAGCAGGGGCAGGTCCGCCCCGCGGGAGATCAGCCAGGGCCGGATGACATTGTCCGCGCTGCTGATGCCGAAGGTGCCGTAGAGGGCGAGGAAGATGGCCCAGCCCGTCGCCCCCTGGCTGAACAGCCAGAGCGTCGCCGGAACCCAGACCAGCGGCGCCCCGACCGGCAGGATGGAAATGACGCCGGCAATGACCCCGAGCAGCACCGGCCGCGGCACGCCGGACACCCACAGCCCGAAGGTGGTCATCAGCCCCTGCACCAGGGCGGTGCCGAGCAGGCCATAGACCACGCCCCGGGTCACGTCGCCGGTCAGCACCACCAGCCGCCGCGTCCGGTCGCCGGCCAGCCGATGCAGCGCCGCCTCGGCGCGCCGGGCGATGGCCGGGCCGTCCCGGTAGAGGAAGAAGGCGAGGAAGATCGCCACCAGCACCTCGGCCAGCCCCGAAAGCACGGCGAGCAGCACGGCCAGCAGCGTCTGCGCCAGGGTGCCGGCATAGGGGGAGAGCATCTCGGCAACGGCGGAGAAGCCGAAATCGATCCCCGCCAGGTAATCCGCCAAGTAGGGACCGACCAGCGGCAGCCGCCCCAGCCAATCGCCGAGCCCGGGCATGCCCTGGGTGAGCAGCGTCTCCACCGCGTTACGGAGCCCCTCGATATCCTCCCGCTGCGTCGGCGTGGCGAAGACCAGCGGCAGGCCGATGAGGAGGAACTCCGCCGCCACCATCAGCAGCGCCGCGGCGCCCGGGGCCAGGCGAAACCGCTCCCGCAGGAAGCGGAAGGCCGGCCAGGTGGAATAGACCAGGATCGCCGCCCAGAGCAGGGCGGAGAGGAAGGGCCGCAGCACCATCAGGCAGGCAATGGCCAGCGCCAGCAGGGCGATCAGCCCCAGGATGCGGGCCGGGTTCAGGCTGTCAGGCTGCATACGGCCCTCTCCGTTCCGAGGCTCCGTAGCATGGCGGATGCGGCGCGGCAGTAGCCAGCGGCGCGGCCGGCTTGTAGCGTCCCGCCGCCGAATCCCAGGGAGGTCACCGCATCATGCCGCGCTTCGCCGCCAACCTGTCCCTGATGTTCACCGAGGTGCCGTTCCTGGACCGCTTCGCCCGCGCCGCCAAGGCAGGGTTCCAGGCGGTGGAATTTCTCTTTCCCTATGAATTCCCGGCCGCCGAGATCGCGTCCCGGCTGAAGGATAACGGTCTCTCCCAGGTGCTGTTCAACGCCCCGCCGGGCGACTGGGCGGCCGGCGAGCGCGGCCAGGCGGCCCTGCCCGGCCGCCAGGCGGAGTTCCGCGAGGGGGTGAAGAAGGCGCTGGACTATGCCGCCGCCCTCTCCTGCCCCCGGCTGCATCTCATGGCCGGCCTCACCCCCGCCGGGGTGCCGCGCGACACCTTGCTGGCCACCTATGCCGCCAATCTCGCCTGGGCCGCGGAGGAATGCGGCAAGGCGGGGGTGAAGCCGGTGATCGAGCCGATCAACCACCGGGACATCCCCGGCTTCTTCCTGAACACGACGGATGAGGGGGCGGCGATCATCCAGGCCATCGGGCCGGAGAAGCTCGGCCTGCAATTCGACCTCTACCACTGCCAGATCACCGAGGGCGACATCGTGAAGCGGGTGGAGAAGCACCTGCCGCTGATCGCCCATATGCAGGTGGCCGACAATCCCGGGCGCAACGAGCCTGGCACCGGCGAGGTGAACTGGCCCTTCGTCTTCCGCAGGATCGACGAACTCGGTTTCCGCGGCTGGATCGGCTGCGAGTACCGGCCGGCGGCGGAGACCGAGGCCGGGCTCGGCTGGTTCCAGCCCTACAAATGAAGCGCCTGCGGCGCGCCCGGCCGATTCAGCCCTCCGCGCCTTGCGGCGCTCCGGCCATCGGACGGGCTAGGTTCCTCTGACCCTGGGAAGGACACCCCATGAAGATCGGATTCATCGGCCTCGGCATCATGGGCAAGCCCATGGCGGGCCATCTGAAGGCGGCCGGGCACGACATCATCGTGCCGGAGCGGAAGAGCCTCGATGCCGAGACGCGCGGCGCCTATCAGGTGGTGCCGGATGCGAAGTCGGTGGCCGCCGCGGCCGAGGTCATCATCCTGATGGTGCCGGACACCCCGGATGTGGAAGCCGTGCTGTTCGGCCCGGCCGGCGTGGCGGAGGGGCTGTCGAAGGGCAAGCTGGTCATCGACATGTCCTCCATCAGCCCGACCGCGACCAAGACCTTCGCGGAGAAGATCAACGCCCTGGGCTGCGACTACCTCGACGCCCCCGTCTCCGGCGGCGAGGTGGGCGCGAAGCAGGCCAGCCTGACCATCATGGTGGGCGGGCCCGAGGCGGCCTTCGAGCGCGCCAAGCCGCTGTTCGAGAAGATGGGCAAGAACATCACCCTGGTCGGCACCGCCAATGGCGCCGGACAGACCTGCAAGGTGGCCAACCAGATCATCGTCGCCCTGACCATCGAGGCGGTGGGCGAGGCGCTGGTCTTCGCCTCCAAGGCCGGCGCCGACCCGGCCAAGGTGCGGCAGGCGCTGATGGGCGGCCTCGCCACCTCCCGCATCCTGGAACTGCATGGGGAGCGGATGATCAAGCGCACCTTCAACCCGGGCTTCCGCATCGTGCTGCACCAGAAGGACCTGAACCTGGCGCTGCAATCGGCGAAGGAGCTGGGGGTGGCGCTGCCCAACACCGCCTCCACCCAGCAGCTCTTCTCCGCCTCCGTCGCGCAGGGGAATGGCGGGCTGGACCATTCCGGCCTGGTGAAGGCGCTGGAGCTCCTCGCCGCCCATCCCGTGGCGGAGGGCTGAGAGACGCCGGAGGGCCGGGGCGCCGCGCCGCCGCTGCGGCGCCCTGCCAGCGGCGACGCGGTCCCGGCCACTGCGCCGCCGGCCTTCGCGCCAAGCCGGGGAGACCCCGCGCGCCGGACCGCGCCATGCGGGGCGCGACAAGGGAGGCCAGGGCCGCCCAGCGGACCGCGCTCAGAGGCCGCCCTCGGCCGGGTCGGCAGCCCGCACCGCCGGCCTGCCCGGCATCTTCCCGCGGATTTGCAACGTTCCGACCTGCTGTGTTCGTTTGTCTTTTTTTGACGTTCCGCGGGTGATTATCTCCGGTTGCGCTTGCCATCGCCGGCCACACGCGGCACATAGAACCGCGCAACGGGGATGAGATTCCATCTCAAAAACGGGGCGCACGAAGTCGATCCAGCCGGAGGGACACATGCGGTTCGTCGATATCGGGCAACAACTTCGCGCCTATCGGCTGGAATCCGGTCTCCGGGCTGAGGAAATCGCCGCCCGTCTTGGCGTGTCCCGCGCCGCCCTCTATCGCTACGAGAAGGGCGAGGTCATCAAGCTGGACACCATCCGGCGGCTGGCTGAATTGCTGAAAATCTCGCCCCTCTCCCTGCTCGGGATCGGCGTCGAATATTTCTCCCGTCCCGTCGCCTTCCTGGAACGCATCCGCCAAGTGGAGGAGCAGGCCGACCAGATCCTCTTCGTCGGCGGCGCCCTCTGCCACCAGACCGCGACGGATGCCTTCGACGGCGCCCTGACGGAAGCCTGGACCGAAGCCGCCGATGCCGCGCCGGACCGCGCCCAGGCCCGGGCGCTGACCGAGCAGGCGCTCGGCCTGCTCGCCGCCCGGCGCAAGCAGCACCAGCAGCGCCGCCCCACCATCATCGGCATCCTCTCCGAGGCCGCCATCGTCCGCATGCTGCAGGATGGCATCGCCCCCGGCCTCGCCCTGCCGCCGCGCACCCGCGCCCGCTGCCGCGCCGCCGCCATCACGGAGGCGGAGAGCATCGCAACGCTGATGGAATCCGTGCCCATCGGCGTCCAGCTCGGCCTCTCCACCGGCCCGGACCTCGCCGCCGGCTTCGCGGTCATGCGCGGGCGGGAGCGGGCGCATGTTGTCGGCAGCCCCTTCGCCCCGGACACCGCCCCCGGCGCCGCCCTCGGCGTCGCCATGATCACCGCGGCGGATGAGGCGATCGCGGTGCATCAGCGCGTGGCGGAGGCTGCCTGGCGCGACGCGCTGAAGGGCGCCGCGGCCGCGACGCGGGTGCGCGAGCTGATCAGGGCCACCCCCGCCGCCGAATAGGCCGGCGGCGCTGCGACCAACGGGCAGCGCCGGTGCGCCTATGGCGGCGCCAGCTCCAGCACCGCCTCGTAAACCTCCTCCTCCTCCGGTGACCGCTTCAGGGTGAAGCCGAGGCTCCGCACGAAGCCGAGCATCGGCGCGTTGTCGGCCAGCACATGGCCGAGCACCCGCTCCACCCCCTCCGCCCGGCCCCAGGCGATGATCCGCTGCATCAGGTGCCGGCCGAGCCCCTGGTGCTTCATCTCCGGCGCCACCACCACGGCGAATTCTGCCGCGGGGGAATTCGGCTCCCGGATCAGCCGGGCGACGCCCAGGATCTCCTCCGGCGCCCCGTCCCGCTTGCGGATCGCCACGAAGGCCATCTCCCGGTCGTAGTCGATCTGCGTCAGCCGGGCGACCAACGCCGGCGACATCTCCTTCAGCGGCGAGAAGAAGCGCCAGCGCACATCCTCGGCCGAGAGGCGGCGGAAGGCCTCGGCATGCGCCGCCGCATCCTCCGGGCGGATCGGCCGCACCAGCAGCTCCGCGCCGCCCTTGCCCCGGAACCACCCCGCCAGCTCGGCCGGATAGGGGGCGATGGCCAGTTCCCCCCGCGCCCCGGCCGGGCGCAGGGTCAGATAGGCATCGGCCGCCAGCACCCCTTCGGCATCGGCGAAGAGCGGGTTGACCGAGAGCGTCGCGATCTCCGGAAAATCCACCGCGAGCTGGGAGAGTCGCACCAGCGCTTCCGCCACCGCCTCCGGATTGGCCGGCGGCCAGTCGCGGAACCCGGCCAGGAGCTGCGCCGCGCGGGACCGGGCGATGAGCTGCCGGGCCAGCGCCAGGTTCAGCGGCGGCAGGTCGAAGGCCTCGTCGCCCAGCAGATCCGCCGTGGTGCCACCCTGGCCGAAGCCGATCCAGGGACCGAACATCGGGTCCTCGCCCAGCCGCAGCCGCAATTCCAGCGCCCGCCCCGCCTGGCGCTGCACCAGCAGGCCGGCGATCCGCGCCTCCGGCCGCCGCTCCGCCACGCGCTGCAGCATGGCGGCGGCCGCCTGCCGCACCGCTTCCGGGGAGGTCAGGCCGAGCCGCACCCCACCCACCTCGCTCTTGTGCGGCAAATCGGCGCTCAGCAGCTTCACCACCGCGGGGAAGCCCAGCAGGGCGGCAGCATCCGCCGCCTCCTCCGGCCCCGCCGCGCGGCGGCCGGGCATGGTCGGCAGCCCATAGGCGGCGAGCACGCCGAGCGCCTCCTCCTCCGTCAGCGCCAGCCGCCCGCCCGCCCGCGCGGCAGCGAAGATCCGCCGCACCGCCGCCTGGTCCGGGGCGATGTCCAGCACCGCGCGGGGCGGCAGCTCCGCCGCGGCGGCGCGGTTGCGGCGGTCCTCGGCCAGGTGCAGCGCGCCGCGCACCGCGGCTTCCGGCGTGGCGAAGACGGCGAGCCCCGCCGCCGTCAGCGCCTGGCGCTGCGGCCCGGCCGTCGCCTGGCCCAGCCAGCCCACCAGCACCGGCGCCACCCGGCCACGGCCGCCGGCTCCGGCCGCCGCCGTCAGCGCCGCCGCCGCCACCTCCCCGGAATTGGCCGGCCCCGGCGCGTGCAGCGCCACCACCGCATCCACCTCCGGCAGGGTGGCAAGCATGGCGCTGGCCTCGGCCAGGCGCGGCCCCGCCTCCGGCCCCAGCACCAGCGGGTTGCCAGGCCTGGCCCCGCCCGGCAGCAGCGCCGCCAGCGCCGCCTCCGCCGCCGGGGAGAGCACCGCCACCCCCCCGCCCCCGGCGATCACCGCATCCTCCGCCAGCTGCGCGATGCCGCGGCCATTGCTGACGATCGCGATCCGGTCCCCGCGCGCCGCCCCGGGGCGGGGGCGCAGCCGCGCCAGGGTCTCCGCCGCCGCCAGCAGATCCTCCAGCCCCTCCACCCGCAGCACCCCGGCGCGGCGCAGCGCCGCCGCCATCACTTGGTCGCCCACCCCCTCCCGGTCCAGCGCGCGGCCGCCGGCGCGGATCGCCACCACCGGCCGGGTGCGGGCCGTCGCGCGGGCCGCGGAGATGAAGGCGCGGCGGTTGCGGATGCGCCGCAGGTCGAGCAGCACCGCCCCCGTCCCCGGGTCCCGCGCCAGCCAGTCCAGCGCCGCGGCGAAGCCCAGCGTGGCATTGCCGCCGATGCCGATGACATGGCTGAAGCCCAGGCCTTCCGCCGCCGCCCAGTCCAGCACCGCCCGGGCCAGGGCGGAGGATTGGGTGACCAGCGCCAGCTTCCCCGGGAGCGGCGGCAGGTGGGAGAGGGTGGCATTCAGCCCGATGGCCGGCACCGCCAGGCCGAAGCTGCCCTGCCCCAGCGCGCGCACGCCGGTCCGGGCGGAGATGGCCCCCAGTTCGGGCGCCGCCCCCGGCACGATGGCGGCGAAGCAGCCCCGCTCCGCCAGGGCCCACATCGCGGGCTCGATCTCCTCCGACGGCAGGCAGAGCACGGCAAGGTCCGGCGCCGCCGGCAGCGCGGCCAGCGACTCGGCCGGCGCCAGCCCCGCCTGCGCGATGCCGATGGCGTGGAGCTGGCCCCGGAAGCCGCCAGCGGCGAGGTTGGCCGCCAGCACCGGCGCCTCCGCCATGCCGGGCGCCGCCCACAGCACCAGGCTGCGGGGGCGGTAGAGCGCGGCGGCCCGCCAGGCGGCGGTGCCGCGAATGGGCTGCTGGGCCATCATGGTGCGGGGCACCATGGCCAAGGGAGGGGATGGTCGCAAGCTCGGCTGCCGGGTTTCGCCCCAAAGATCCCCGGCAGGGGGCGCCGCCCCCTGCGCCCCCGCCGGGGGGAAGAGCTTCCCCCGGACCCCGCCCTGAGTCGGCTCTTGCGGGATCCGGGCCGGGCGTCTCCACTCGGCGCAGGCTTTGAGGGGGTAGAGAGATGGCCGATCCGCGGCTCGATCCGGAGATGGCGCGCTTCGCCGCGATGATGGAGGAGAGGGCCGCGGCGCAGCCGCCGATCCGCCTCCTCCGCCCGGAGGAGGGGCCCTTCGATGCGCCGCGGGCGCTGAACGATGCGCTGAACATGACGGTCGCCGGCGGGGGACCGAAGCTCGCTGTCAGCGAGGATCGCTGGCTGCTGCGCCGCGGCCGGCGGATCCAGTGCCGGGTGCATCTGCCGGAGGGGAAGGGGCCGCACCCCACGCTGGTCTATATCCATGGCGGCGGCTGGGTCTGGGGCAGCATCGACACGCACGACCGGCTGATGCGCGAATACGCCGCCGCCGCCGGCTGCGCCGTGGTGGGGCCTGATTACTCTCTCAGCCCGGAAGCCGCCTTCCCCACCGCCCTCGAGGAATGCGCCGCCGTGCTGCGCTTCGTGGCCGAGGAGGGGGCAAGCTGGGGGCTGGACCCGGCCCGCCTCGTGCTGGGCGGCGACAGTGCCGGCGCCAACCTCGCCGCCGGCTTGGCGCTCTATCTGCGGGAGGCGGGGGAGACGGTCCCGCTGCGCGGGCTGCTGCTGAATTACGGCGTCTTCGACAGCCGCTTCGACACGCCGAGCTACCGCGAATTCGCCACCGGCTACGGTCTCTCCGAGGAGCGGATGCGCTTCTACTGGAGCGTCTATGCGCCGCGCCCGGTGGACCGGCTCTCCCCCTTCGCCGCGCCGCTGCGCGCCGATCTGCGCGGCCTGCCGCCCTGCCTGCTGCACATCGCCGAGCTCGACGTGCTGGCGAGCGAGAATTTCGCCATGGAGCGGAAGCTGCGGGAAGCGGGCGTCGAGGTGGAAAGCGAGCTCTTCGCCGGCACGCTGCACGGCTTCCTGCGCGCGGTGGGACATGTGCCGAAGGCGGACCAGGCAGTGGCGAAGGCCGCTTCCTGGCTAAGGGCGAGGTTCGGCTGAGGCTTGAACGGGCCGGCGACAGATGTCATCTAATGGGCGTCACCTGACGGAGCCCTGCGATGTCCACCGCGCTAGCCGACCAGCCCGCCCTGGGTCAGGCCGTGGCGCTGCTCGGCGGCCGGCGGGCCTTGCGGCGGCAGCTCGACAGCCGTCTCGCGGCGCACGACCTGCTGCGGGACGGACTGCCCGGCCATGCGCTGGAGCATCTCGTCAGCCATGTCCGGCTGCTGGCGGGCGAGGGGCTGGAAGCGGCGCTCGGCATCAGCCTGCGCACCTATCAGCGGCGGCGCGAGGATCCGGAGCGCCGGCTGAGCCCGGAGCAGAGCGGCCGCATCTGGACCTTCGCCGAGTTGCTGGCCCGCGCCACCACCCTGCTCGGCAGCCAGCAGGCGGCGGAGGCCTGGTTCCTCGCCCCTGCCCTGGCCCTGGAGGGCCGCCGGCCGCTCGACCTGCTCTCCACCCCGGCGGGGGTGGAGGCGCTGGCGGAACACCTTACCCGGCTGGAATTCGGCGTCTATACGTGACCCCCTGCGGATGACCCCGCTACCGCCGCCGCTCGGCGATGGCGCGCTGGTGTTCTGGCGGCTGGACCAGGCGCGCTTCGCCCCCGCCTGGGACAACGGCGAGGGCAGCTACCGGGTCGGCGGCCGCTGGAATTCCCGAGGCCTGCGCGCCGTCTACGCCGCGCTGGACCCGGCAACGGCCATCCTGGAAGTCGCGGTCCACAAGGGCTTCGCCGCGCTGGACGCGGTGCCGCATACCCTGACCCGGGCGCGCATCCTCGCGCCCGAGCGGGTGCGGGTGCTGTGGCCGGACGAGGTGCCGAACCCGCATTGGCTGCATCCGGGCGCCGTCGGGGCCGGGCAGCAGCACTTTGGCGACGCGCTGCTACGCGACTACGCCTTCCTGCTGGTGCCGAGCACCGTCTCCGCCGCGAGCTGGAACCTGGTCTTCGACCCTGGCCAGGCGGCGGCGCTCCATGGCGAGGTGATGCAGAGCCGCTTCGCCCTGGACCCGCGCCTGCATCCGCCGCCCGGAGCGTGACCGCCCGGGCGGGCGGGTGTGCCTTCCCGCCTGAGGCGTGATCGGCCAAGGTCGCAGCGCCCGAAACCCTGAATCACGCGCGCCCGGGCAATCAACCGGAGCGGGATGGGCGGGCGACGCTCAGCCGGTCACGCTCCGGCGCGCCATGAAGCGTGCGCCCTCGCCATAGCTCGCCAGGGCGGCAGGGTCGGCACAGGGCCGGTCCCGGAAGCCCTGCCGTAGCCAGTAGGGCACGGCATCGGCCACCGCCACCAGGGTCACCAGGAGCCAGCCGGCGCTCAGCGCGGCCAGTACCGCGGTGGCGTGGCCGCCCCCGCGTGCCGCCGGCAGCAGCGCCACGTCATGCAGATGGAAGGCCCCCGGCCGCGCCGGCAAGGCGCCCAGCCGCGCGCCCAGCGGCGGCGGCGCCGTGCCGCTCCAGCCATGGCCGATGGCATAGCCGACCAGCGCCCCCTCCCCGGCCAGGACGCGGCAGCCCTCGGGCGCCAGTTCCAGGCGCTCGGCGAAGACCTCCGGCGGCTCCGGGTGCTCGGGATGCAGCGCGTCGGCCAGGGCGCAGACCGCCGGCAGATCCGCCGCCTGCATCGGGCGCCAGCCCAGCGCGGTCCCCGCCATCTCCCTGCTCCGTCGTCTGCCGCCGGCCCCGGATAGCGCGCCCCGCCGGACCATGCGACCCTGCGCGCATGTCCATCCGCCCCGGCCCGCGCAACCGCATCACCGATGTCGCCGGCATCCTCGTCGGCAATGCCGAGGATTGCCGCATCCGCACCGGCACCACCGTCATCTATCCGGTGGTGCGCTGCGCCGCCGCCGCCGATATCCGCGGCGGCGGGCCCGGCACGTTGAACATCCACGCCCTCGATCCCACCAGCCTGAGCAACGAGGTCGATGCCATCGTCCTCTCCGGCGGCTCCATGTACGGGCATGACGCGGCGGGGGCGGTGGTCGCGGCGCTGGGCGCGCGGGGCCGGGGCATCAGCTTCGGCGGCGCCGTGGTGCCGGTGGTGCCGGGCGCGATCCTCTTCGACCTCGCCAATGGCGGCGACAAAGCCTGGGGCGAGATCCCGCCCTATGCCGCTCTCGGCCGCGCCGCCCTGGCTTCGGTGGGGGAGGAATTCGCCCTCGGCAATGCCGGTGCCGGTTATGGCGCCCGCGCCGGGGCGCTGAAGGGTGGGCTCGGCAGCGCGAGCTGCGTGACCCCGGATGGCCTGACCATCGGCGCCCTGGTCGCCGTCAACAGCTTCGGCAGCGTGGTGATGCCCGGGACGAACCGCTTCTGGGCCGGCCCCTGGGAGATGGAGGCCGAATTCGGCGACCTCGGCCCGCCCCCGCCGGGCTGGCAGGGGGAGGCGGAGATGCCCCTCCCCCCCGGCTCCGCCCTGAACCCCATGGCCAACACCACCCTCGCCGTGGTCGCAGTGGATGCGGCGCTGTCCAAGGCCGAGGCGCAGCGGCTGGCGATCATGGCGCAGGACGGGTTGGCGCGGGCCATCCGCCCGATCCACACCCCCTTCGACGGGGATTCCATCTTCGTCCTCGCCACCGGCAAGGTCCCGCTCACTGGTCCCGCCATGCTGGCCCGGCTCGGCCATCTGGCGGCGGATACCCTGGCGCGGGCGGTGGCGCGGGGGGTGTATGAAGCCGAGAGCCTCGGCGACCGGCCGGGCTGGCGGGAAGCATTCGGCCGCTGACCGCGACCGCCTCCCACTCCCGTCCCGACGCTGGATGCCAAGGGCGGTTGCCCGCCGCCGCTCAACTGCCCCCCCATCGCCGGACGGGCCGCAGGCGCAGCCTTGGCATCGAACAAGGACCGATGCTGCCGGTATCATGCTCGATTCATGCAATTCCGGCCTGCGGCCCGCCGCAAGTGCGGCGAGCGAAGCGGCCGGATGGCCGCGTCGGCGCTTAGGGGCGAAGCGCGTCAGCACGTCGCATGCCGGCTATCAGGTCCCGGCCAGTGCCCGCTTCGCCACTTCCGCCAGGTAGCCGCTCGCCACCGGCAGCACCGCGTCGTTGAAGTCGTAGTTGGGGTTGTGCAGCTCGCACCCCCCCTCCCCCGGGCCGTTGCCGATCCAGACGAAGGCCCCCGGCACCTGCTTCAGGAACCAGGAGAAATCCTCCCCGGTCATCGCCGGCGGCAGGTCCCGCCGCAGGGTGGTCACCGCCGCCGCGGCGCCCGCCGCCAGCTCCCGCTCCGCCGGGTGGTTGGCGGTGACGGGGACGCCGACCCGGAAGGCCACCGTCGCCTCCAGCCCGAAGGTTGCCGCGATGCCGCTGGCGATGCGCCGCATCCCGGCCTCGATCGCCTCGCCCGTTGCATCGCTCAGCCAGCGGGCCGTACCGCGCAGCTCCGCCCGGTGCGCCACCTGGTTCTGCGCCTCCCCGGCCGCGGCCATGGTCACGCTCACCACCCCCGCCTGCAGCGGGTCGATGTTGCGCGCCACGATGGATTGCAGCGCTACGATGCAATGCCCGACGCCGAGCATCGGGTCGCGCGTCAGATGCGGCAGGGCGGCGTGGCCGGCATGGCCCTCGAAGGCGATCTCGAACCGCGCGCCGGCCGCCATCACCGCGCTCTCATGCACCGCGATGGTCCCGGCCGCGAGCCCCGGCCAATTGTGCCAGCCGAAGATCCGCTCCATCGGGAAGCGCTCGAACAGCCCGTCGGCGATCATCGACTTCGCCCCGCCGCCGCCCTCCTCTGCCGGCTGGAACACCAGCCGCACCGTGCCGGACCAGCCCGGGTCCTGCGCCAGCAGGGCGGCGGCGCCGAGCAGCGCCGGGGTGTGCCCGTCATGCCCGCAGGCATGCATCACGCCCGGAACGGTCGACCGGTGCGGCAACAATGGGTTGAGTTCCTGGATCGGCAGGGCATCCATATCCGCCCGCAACCCGACGCTGCGGTTGCCCCCACGCCGGATGGTACCCACGACCCCATGACCGCCGACCCCTTCCGTCACCTCCACCCCCATCTCCCGCAGCCGCGCCGCCACGAAGGCTGCGGTCGGGCCCTCCTGCAGGGTCAGGCCGGGATGGGCATGCAGATGCCGCCGCCAGGCGGTGAGGGTTTCGGCGAGGGATGACTCCATGCGGCAAAGCTCCGATGCGCCGGACGGGCGCGGCCAGCGCGGGGGCCGGGCCGGGCGGCCCGGCGATCGGCCCGATGGCCAGCCAAGCTAGTGCCGGGCCGCGCCCCCCGCCAGTCCCGGTGGCGACAACAGCGGCAGCGGGAACCGGATCGCTCTCGGGCGTTTCGGCAACGGTGACCCGTCTTCTCCGCCTGCTGGCCCTGCTGCTGCCCTTCCTCCCCGCTCTGGCCCTGGCTCAGGAGGAAACGCCCGGCCGCGACGCCCTGCCCTATACGGTCGAAATCGTCCCCACCGGCGATTCCGGCCTGGATTCCGCCCTCGCCGCCGCCTCGGATCTCGCCCGGCTGCGGGAGGCGGCGCCGACCACCGCCGGCGGGCTGCTCGGCCGGGCGGAGGGCGATCTCGGCCGGCTGCAGCGCGCCCTGCAATCGGAAGGCTTCTGGGGCGGGGCGGTGGAGATCACCCTGGCCGGCCAGCCCCTCGGCACGACCGGGCTGCTGGAACGGCTGGAGCCGATGTCCGAGGTGCCGGTGCGCATCGCGGTGACGCCGCGGCAGCGCTACCGGCTGGCGCATCTCGCCGTCAGCGCCACCGACCCCGCCGGGGCCGAGGCCGTGGCCGCGGCCACCGCCACCCCCTTCGGCCTGGCTGTGGGCGATCCGGCCCGGGCCGGCCCCATCCTCGATGCCGAAACCACCCTGCTGGGGCGGTTGCGCGATTCCGGCCATCCGCTGGCCAGCCTCGCCCCGCGGGAGGCGGTGGTGGACCATGACCGCCAGGCCATGGACCTGACGCTCCGCTTCACCCCCGGCCCCGCCGCCACCTTCGGCGTGCCACAGGTGACCGGGGAGGAGACGCTGGACCCCGCCTTCCTCGCCCGCCGCGTCGCCAACCTGGCCGGCCGGCGCTACAGCCCGGAGCGGCTGGAGACGGCGCGGCGGGATCTGATGGGCCTTGGGGTCTTCTCCGCCGTCCGGGCGGAGCCGGGGGAGGCCCTGGCCCCGGACGGCACCCTGCCCGTCACCTTCGCGGTCACCGAGCGGGCGCGCCACGCCATCGGCTTCGGCGCCGCCTATGAGACCAATTACGGCCCCTCCGCCCGGATCTACTGGGAGCATCGCAATCTCTTCGGCGGCGCCGAGCGGCTGCGGCTGGAGGCCGAGGTGGCGCGCCTCGGCGAGGCGGGCGGCCTCGACCGCTCCACCTACCGCGTCAGCGCCGCCTACCGCGACCCGGCCATGCTCAGCGCCTGGCTCGGCCCGGATTGGAGCCTGCTCGCCAATGCCGCCCTGCTGCGGGAGCGGCTGGAGGCCTATGACCGGGACGCCATCACCGCCTCCGTCCTGGCGGAGCGGAAGATCAGCGAGAGGCTCAGCGCCAATCTCGGCCCGGTGATGGATTTCGGCAGCATCGGCCCGCCCGACGGCAAGCTGACGCCCTACCAGATCGCCGGCATCCAGTTCGGCGCCCGCTACGACGGCACGGACAGCCTGCTCGACCCGTCGCGCGGCTGGCGGGTGACCGGCACCCTGACCCCCTCCTGGAGCTTCCGGGACTCGGCGGCCTTCGCGCCGCTGAAGCTGGTGGCCAGCACCTATCTGGACGTTGCCGGGGACAAGCGCTCCATCATCGCGGTGCGCGGCGCCATTGGCTCCCTGATGGGGGCGCGACAGGGCGAGGTGCCGCGGCACCAGCGCTACTATGCCGGCGGCGGCGGCTCGGTCCGCGGCTTCGACTACCAGTCGATCGGCCCGCGCGACGAGCGCAACAAGCCCTCCGGCGGCGGCTCCCTGCTGGAGGCAAGCCTCGAACTGCGGCAGCGGATCTGGGGGGATATCGGCGGCGTTGCCTTCGTCGATGCCGGCACGGTCGGCGACAGCTCCGCCCCGGATTTCTCCTCGCTGCGGGTCGGCGCGGGGCTCGGCCTGCGCTACTACACCGCCATCGGCCCCATCCGGGCCGATTTCGCCCTGCCCGTCATCCGGCAGCCCGGCTCCTCCGGCTATGGCATCTATGTCGGCATCGGGCAGGCGTTTTGAGACTTCCCCATGAAGCTGCTGCGCAGCTCCATGGGGGCCCCGGGTTCCGGCCCGGCGAAGCCGCTGCGCGGCTTCGGGGGCCCCATGGGGTGCCCCGGCGGCCAGGGCTTCGGCACAGCCTGCCGCGGCAAAGCCGCGGCAGGACAACAGGCGGCGCGGGCTGCCGGTGCGCGACCGCCGGGAGGCGAGGTGAAGATCCTCCGATCCTTCCCGTGACGGCGAGCAGCGACGTCATGGGGCTCTGACCGCTCCCGCGGCCAGGGACTCTGAATAGCCCGCCGTGGCGACGCCGCGGCTGGCCAATGGGCGGCACGGATGCTTGGCGTGCGCCCCGATAAGATGAAGGGAAGGCGATGCGGGTCCTGCGCTGGCTGCTCTTCGGGCTGGTGCTGCTGGTGGCGCTGCCGGTGGTGGCGGTGACGGGGGCGCTGATCTGGGCGAATACCGAGCCGGGCCGGAACGCCCTGGCCCGGCTGGCGGAAGGCCAGGTGGCGGGGCTGCACATCGAGGGTCTGCGCGGGCCGCTGCCCGGCCATCCCTCGGTCGCGCGCCTCGTCTTGTCCGACGACCAGGGCCCCTGGCTGGAGCTGGAGGAGGCGCGGATCGACCTCGACCTCGCCGCCCTGCTGCACCGAACGCTCCGCATCCGCACCATCGCCGCGCAGCGCATCGCCCTGTTCCGCCTGCCGCCCTCGGCGCCCGCGGCGGAGCCGACCCCGCCGGGCGAGACCGTGCTGCCCCAGCTCCCCAGCCTGCCAGTGGACATCGCCCTGGACCGGCTGGCGATCGAGAAGCTGGAGCTCGGCGCCCCGGTGCTGGGCCAGGACGCTGCCTTCGCCATCGCGGGCGAGGCTGGCCTCGCCGCTGGCGACCTGCGCGCCCGGCTTGACCTCCGCCGGCTGGACCGGGAGGGGAATGTCGCCCTCGCCCTCGGCCTGACCCCGGCCGAGGACCGGCTGAGCGCCAAGGTTACGGCCCGGGAAGCCCCGGGCGGCCTCGTCGCCACCCTGGCGGGGCTCGGCGACCGGCCCCTCGCCCTCGACCTGACGCTGGAAGGCCCCGCCTCCGGTGCCGAGCTCCGCCTGGACGGGCATATGGGCGAGGGGCTGACCCTGACCGCCCAGGGCAGGGTCCGCGCCGCCCCGGATGGCGCCCTCGGCGCCACCCTTTCCGGCGAGGCCAGCGCCCCCGCCATGCTGCCGCCGGACGCGGCGCCCCTGGCCACCCCCCTCGCCTTCCGCCTCGATGCCGACCTCGCCGCCGACCAGCGCCTGGCGCTGCGCACCCTTGAGGTGCGCGCCCCTGCCGGCCAGCTCGGCCTCGCCGGCACCGCCAACCTGGCGAACGAGGCGCTGGACCTGCGCGCCACCCTGGACCTCGCCGAGTCCCAGCGTTTTGTCGCCCTGCTGCCGCCCGGCCCCGCTTGGCAGGGGCTGCGGGCGGAGGCCGCCATCACCGGCACCATGGCCGCCCCCAGCCTGGACCTGACGGCGACGCCGCAGGGCCTCGCCACCGGCCAGGCGCCGGCGGATGCGGTGCTGGGCCCCACCCCCCGCCTTAGCCTGAAGGCCGCCATGCCCGGGCCGCGCCTCGACCTCGCCCTGGAGGGCGCGGAGGGCCGCCTCGCCGCCAATGGCAGCCTGGCCGAGCCCATCGCCCTGACCGCGACGCTGGAGCTGCCCCGCCTCGCCGTGCTCGGCGGCGGCTCGGAGGGCGCCCTCTCGGCGCGGGTGGAGGCGAGCGGCAGGCTGGCCGACCCGGATCTCGTGGTCTTCGCGCGGTCCGGCCGCATCGCCATGGCCGGCCATGTGCTGGAGGCGCTGGAGCTGGCCGCCCGCATCGCCACCCCCGCCTCCGCCCCCCGCGGCACTGCCGACCTCAACGGCAGGCTGGACGGGCTGCCCCTGGCGCTGACCTTCCGTGGCCAGCCGGACGGGTCCCTGGTGCGGTTCGAGCAGGCCACCGCCCGGCTCGGCCCGGCCACCTTGCAGGCCCAGGGCGTGCTGGACCCCGCCGGCCCGGTCTTCACCGGCGAGGCGAAGCTGGATGCCAGCGACCTCGCCCCGCTCGGCCGCCTCGCCGGCCAGCCGAGTCTCGGCGGCCGGCTCGGCCTGGAGGCGAAGCTGGCACCGCGCGACGGGCTGCAGGGCTTCGATATAGGGCTGGAGGCGCCCCGCCTGAGCTGGGGCGAGACTGCCGGCGCGATCCGCGCCACCCTCGCCGGCACGCCCGCGGCGATGGAGTGGAGCATCGACGGCACCGGGCCGGAGCTGGGGCTGAACGGCAAGGGCCGGCTCGCCCAGGCCGAGGGCGGCTGGCGCCTCGACCTCAACGCGCTGGACGCCCGCGGTCCGGGCGAGACGCTGCGCCTCGCCGGCCCTGCCCAGGTTCGGCTGGGGGCGGATGGCAGCGCCAGCATCTCCTCCCTCGCCTTTCTGCTGGGCAGCGGCGGCCGCCTGCGCGCCGAGGGGCGCTGGGGGCCGGAGCGGGCGGACATCACCGCCAACCTCGCCGGCCTGCCCCTCGGCTTGGCCGCCCCCTACGCGCCGGGGGTGGACCCGCGCGGCACCATCTCTGGCGATCTCCGCGTCACCGGCCCGGTCGGGGCGCCGGAGGCGCGGGTGACCCTCACCGGCACCGGCCTCGGCGCCGGGGCCGAATGGGCGCGCGGCCTGCCCCTGGCCGAGCTGCGAGTGGAGGGCTCGCTGAAAGGCCAGGCGGCGGAGGGCACGGCGCAGCTTTCCGCCGGCCGGGCCGGCAGCCTGACCGCCACGGCGAGGCTGCCGCGCGGCTTCACCCCCACCTCGCCGCTGGAGGCGACGCTGAACGGGAAGCTGGACCTCGCCCCCCTCGCCCAGCCCTTCCTCGCCGCCGGAGCGGACCGGGTGAGTGGCCGACTGGAGGTGGCGCTGCGGGCCGAGGGCAGCCTCGGCACGCCCCGCCTCGGCGGCCGCGCCACCCTCTCGGGCGGCGACTACCGCAACCCTGTCACCGGCGTGCGGCTGCGTGACATCGCCGGCAGCATCACCGGCGAGGGCACGCGGCTGGTGGTGGAGAACCTCACCGCCCGCACCGCCGGCCAGGGGCGGATCACCCTGGCGGGCGGCATCGATCTCGGCGCCGAGGGCTTCCCGGCCGACCTCGCCATCACCGCGCGGCAGGCGCGGCCGGTCGCCTCCGACCTCGGCACCGGCAGCTTCGACGCCGATCTGCGCGTCCTCGGCCCGGTGCTGGCCGGCGGGCGTGTGGAGGGCGAGGTGCGGATCCGGGATGCCGAGCTGCGAGTGCCGACCAGCCTGCCCGCCAACCTGCCGGTGCTGGAGAATGTGCGGCAGGTGGGCCGCGCCCCGCCCGGCGTGCCGCAGCCGCCCCGGCCCCGCGCCACCGCGAAGCCGGCCGCGCCGCCGGCGCCGCCCGCCCCGCCCCTGGCGCTGGCCGTCACGGTGAAGGCGCCGCAGGGCGTGTTCGTCCGCGGCCGCGGCATCGATGTCGAGCTGGGCGGAGAGGTGAAGGTCGGCGGCACGGTGGCCGCACCCATCCCCTCCGGCGGGCTGAACCTGCGCCGCGGCACGTTGGACATCCTGGCGCGGCGGATGACCTTCAAGCAGGGCAGCATCGCCTTCGCCTCCGGCAATTTCATGCCGCAGCTGGACCTGACGGCGGAGTCCTCGGCGCGCGACACCACCATCACCGTCACGGTGAAGGGCACGCCGGCGGCCCCCGAGATCGGCTTCACCTCCTCCCCGGAGCTGCCGCGGGACGAGGTGCTGGCACGGCTGCTCTTCGACCGGCCGACCAGCAACCTCTCGCCCTTCGAGCTGGCGCAGATCGCCCAGGCGGTGGCGCAGCTCACCGGCATCGGCGGCGGCGGCACCAGCCCGCTGGACAAGGTGCGGAGCGCGCTGGGGCTGGACCGGCTCGGCGTCTCCGGCGGGGATGCCGGCGCGGCGCCGCAGGTGGAGGCCGGGCGCTACGTGGCGCCGGGCGTCTTCCTCGGCGTGCGACAGGGGACGCAGGGCGGGCAGACCGGCGTCGGGGTGCAGGTGGAGATCACCCCGCGGCTGAAGCTGGAAGGCCAGACCGCCACCGGCCCGGCGGGGGACCGGGTGGGGCTGACCTACGAGTTCGAATATTGAAGCCCCACCCTGCCCCGTCAGCCCCGGCCTGACGGGGACCTCGGAGCCGCTCCGGTCAGGCGATGCCGCCTGGCGTGAGCATGTTCCAGTCCTCCCCGGCCCGGGCTACCGGGTCCCGCCCCAGGCAGGACGGGAAGGCGCCGGATGGCGTCGCGGCTCCCGCCAGGCCTCCCGGATGCGGCTCCGCCCCTCGCCCGCCCTGCATCCCGCGTGGAATGCGGACTGGTATCGGCCCGCGGACGCGCAACCGCCACACCAACCCTGCGCGCGATGCCCGACCCGGAACCTGGAGCATTTTCGGTTCACATGCGTTCAGCGAAAACGCTCTACGCCCTTATTGGCAGAGCAGATTCACGCCTTCGGGCGATGCCGTCCTACAGCGATCTGCTCTAAGGATTTTCCGGGCCGCGCCTCAATTCACCAGGACGTAGCGCACCGTCAGGTTCACCGTGACGCCATCGCGGTCCGCCCCGGGTGGGAAGGGCGGGATCCGGGCGCCGCGGAAGGTGCCGAGCGTCCCGGCGTCCAGCCAGACCGAGCCGGAAGGGCGGACCAGCGTCGCCCCCAGCACGCGGCCATCCGGCGCCACCTTCAGCTCCACCCGGTTCACCCCCTGCTGGCCGACCACCGCGGCGCTTTCCGGGTAGCGGAGATTCTCCTCCAGCCAGCGGCGGAAGGCGTTGCGCCAATCCGGCCCCACCTGGGCGCCGCGCACCTCGGTCTCCGGCGAGAGGGAGAAGCGTCCTTGGGAGGGCACCGAGCCGAGATCGAGATCGAGCCGCCGGCGGCTGGGCGGCTGCTGCGGCCGGGGCGCCGGGGGGGGCCGCAGCAGGGCGAGGGCTTCCGGCATGTAGCGGAGCTGCGGCAAGGCCTGCTGCGGCGCGGCCTGGGGCGGCGCGGCGCGGGGCGGCGGCGGCGGCCTGGGGGGTGGCGGCGGCGGCGGGGGTGGCAGCGCCGCCACCGCCTCTTCGGAGGGC
>NZ_JAMZIK010000059.1 GCF_024178315.1 Siccirubricoccus soli
CTGGACGATCACGCCAGGCTCGAGCGTCTCCCGCACGATCCGCAACCGCTCCTCAGTGGACCAGCTCCGCCGCCGCACCGCGCGCACGCGGACCTCGACTGCAGGCTCAGAGCCTGCTCCGGAACCGCTCTTACGACGCTCATACGAGCGGCTCACGAGTGGTGCTGGCGTCGTCGTGTCGTCGGTCACGCCCACGACATCGACCACCCGCCGTGGTCACCACAAGGCGTGGATCGGCTGCCGCTTACTGCCAAGGCCGCCTGACCGCGATCCCAAAGCGGGTCGGTGCGGACTGCGGCTACACCCGCTATCGAGCTGTACGGGACTGCTGTCCGTCTGGAGCGCACACCGCGCCGGGCAAGAAGCGCGCGGCTGCCGACTCGCGTGCGCCGTGACGGCCGTCGCCCGTGAGCCTCGCTGTCGCCCTGCATCAGTCGCACGTACGCCCGAGCGCTGCGCGACTCGGAGGAATTGCGGCGCACGCCAATTAAAGAAGCGCCGCCGGGTGAACCGGCGGCGCCTCAGGTTTCCGTGCGCGGCCTATCCGTCCCCGGGGTCCGCTCCTCGATGCTTCACCAAGCGAGCAATGCGGGCCAAGAAAAAAAGCAGCAGACCGACGCAACATCGAAGCGCCTTGTGCATGACTCTGCCGATCCCGGTTTCTGTGCCTGTATCCCGGGGGAGCCGCCGCGCTTGCGCGGCGGCGCGGGGGCAGAGCCCCCGAACGGGTCACGCAGTCGGGTGCTGCACGTGTGGTCGGGCTTGGCAGGGCTGCAGTGGGAACGAACAGTAGGCTTGTTGGAGGGATGGCGGGGGGGCGCGAGTTTTTCCTGGCTGGGTGCCGATCCTGTGCGCTGCGAGATGGGAGCCGTCCATGCTTTCCATGGGGGCCATGCTCCACAGGAAGGGGACCTGTGAAAAGTGCGGGGGCGGGCCGCCCCCGGGTTGAGATGCGAAGCACCTCGCTTGCCGCTCAAGTGAAGATGTAGGACACAATTATCCTTGATGATGAACGTCGGGCGATTGCAGGACACTTGCGGATGAACAATGGGCCGGAAGCACGCAATTTAGTTGGCCTTGACGCACATACAGGACTGCGGTGTGTGGTCCTAGACACCGAGACCACCGGCCTCGACCCCCAAACCGGCGACCGGGTGCTGGAGGTTGCGGCGATCGAGCTGATCAACCTGATCCCGACCGACCGGACCTTCCACACCCTGGTCAATCCGGAACGCGATGTGCCGGAAGAGGCGACGCGGGTGCATGGCTTCACCGCCGCCATGCTCCAGGACAAGCCGAAATTCGCCGAGATCGCCGAGGCGATGCTGGAGTTCCTGGGCGATTCCCCCATCGTCGCGCACAATGCGCCCTTCGATTTCGGCTTCCTCGATGCCGAGCTGAAGCGGCTCGGCCGGCCGCCGCTGGACCGGGCGCGGATGGTGGACAGCCTGGCCCTGGCGAAAAAGCGCTTTCCGGGCATGCCGAACAGCCTCGATGCGCTCTGCCGGCGCTACGAGATCGACAACTCCATGCGCACCAGCCACAACGCGCTGCTGGACGTGAAGCTGCTGGCCCAGGTCTTCCTGGAGCTGATGGGTGGCAAGCAGCCGGGGCTGGAACTGGCGACAGCCCGGCGGGCGCCGAGCGCCGAGGCGGCGGCACTGCTGGGGCAGCGCACGCCCCGGCCGATCATCCCGAGCGAGGCGGAGCTGGCAGCGCATGCCGCCTTCCTGAAGAAGCTGAAGGAGCCGCTCTGGCTGCAGCCGCCCTTCGTCCCGGCTGAGGGGTAGGGCTGGGGGCGCTGCCCGCAGGCGGCAGCGCCGCCCCCGCCGAGGACCGGACCGGTTCCGGCCCCCCCGGTCGGAGGTGACGTTCCGCTCCGCAACAAACCGCGCCCCGAACGCCGCGTTGCTGCGCCATTCCCGAGGAAAGGCCCCGGCATGCGCGCTCTCTGCTGGCACGGCACCCAGGACATACGCTGCGATACCGTCCCCGACCCGAAGCTCGAACACCCGCGCGACGCCATCATCAAGGTGACGAGCTGCGCGATCTGCGGCTCCGACCTCCACCTCTACGACAATTTCATGCCTGGCATGGAACGCGGCGACGTCATGGGCCACGAGACCATGGGGATCGTCGAGGAGGTGGGGTCCGAGGTCACCAACCTGAAGCGCGGCGACCGGGTGGTGATCCCCTTCACCATCATCTGCGGCGAATGCGACCAGTGCCGGCGCGGCAATTTCAGCGTCTGCGAGCGCAGCAACCGCAACAAGAGCCTGGCCGACAAGGTGTTCGGCCACACCACCGCGGGGCTGTTCGGCTACACCCACCTCACCGGCGGCTATCCGGGCGGCCAGGCGGAATATCTGCGTGTGCCCTTCGCCGACAAGACGCACATCAAGGTGCCGCAGGGGCTGAGCGACGCGCAGCTCCTCTTCCTCTCGGACATCTTCCCCACCGGCTGGCAGGCCGCGGTGCAGTGCGACATCCAGCCGACGGACACCGTCGCCATCTGGGGCTGCGGCCCGGTGGGGCAGATGACGATCCGCAGCGCCCTGCTGCTCGGCGCGAAGCAGGTGATCGCCATCGACACGGTGCCGGAGCGCCTGGCCATGGCCCAGGCCGGCGGCGCCACCACCATCGACTTCATGGCGGAGAGCGTGGTGGAGCGGCTGAACGAGATGACCGGCGGCAAGGGGCCGGAGAAATGCATCGACTGCGTCGGGCTGGAGGCGCATGCGACGGCGACGCTCGACAGCATGTATGACCGCGCCAAGCAGGCAGTGATGCTGGAGACCGACCGGCCGCATGTGCTGCGGGAGATGATGTATGTCTGCCGCCCGGCCGGCACGCTTTCCATCCCCGGCGTCTATGGCGGGCTGCTGGACAAGGTCCCCTTCGGCATGGCGATGAACAAGGGGCTGACCATGCGCATGGGCCAGACCCATGTGAACCGCTGGACCGACGATCTGCTGCGGCGGATCGAGGCAGGGCAGATCGACCCCTCCTTCGTCATCACCCACACCGTGCCGCTGGAGCGGGGGCCGGAGATGTACAAGACATTCCGCGACAAGAAGGATGGCTGCATCAAGGTGGTGCTGAAGCCATGAGGCGGGCGAATCGCATGGCCAGCGGCCTCGGCTGGTTCAGCATCGGGCTGGGGCTGGTGGAACTGCTGGCGCCGCAGGCGGTGAGCCGGGTGCTGGGGTTGCGCGGGCAGGAAAGGCTGGTCGCCGCCTATGGCGCGCGGGAAGTGGCGACGGGGGTGGGCCTCCTCCTCTCGCGGGACCCGGAGCCCTGGCTCTGGGGCCGGGTGGCGGGGGATGCGCTGGACCTCGGCACCCTGGCGACGGCGCTGGACCGCCAGTCGGACCGGCGGGAGGAGGCCGGGCTGGCGATGCTGGCCGTGCTCGGCGTGACGGCGCTGGACCTGGCCTCCGCCTGGAGCCATGCCTCCCGAAGGCGCGGCAGGGCGGCGGCGCGGCGGCGGTTGCCGGATTATGCGCGGCGCAGCGGCCTGCCCGCCTCGCCGGAGAAGATGCGCGGCGCGGCACGGGATTTCGTGGTGCCGGAGGATTTCCGCACCCCGGCGGCGCTGCGCGCCTGGGGCGTGGCGAATGAGGTGGCGTAGCGCGTGACCGCCCGGGGCGGACGCACCGGGCACGCATGGCGCAGCGCTGCACCTGACACCGTCGGCGCGTCCGCGCGCCCGGCGATGCCGGGCCGCGTGAAGGAGGCGCCGGCACCGCCGATCCCTGGCGGCGTCCGGCGCATCTCCTCGCCAGGTGGCGAGGCCTGGGGCGTGATCGGTCGAGCCTCGCCCGCCCATCCCCCCTGGCCGGTTCCCTGGTCGCGCGAATCGCGCCTTCGGCCGATCCCACTGCAGCCAATCGTGCCCCGGCGGCCCCGGCGACGGGACCGGAGCGGCTTCCAGCCGGCCGGTGTCTTGCCGGCGCGGAGCTTCCGCTGCCGGGCGGGGGCTCGACCGCACCGCCAATTGCTCTAGCCTGGGGCGGTGTCCGACGCAGCGCCCACCCACAGCCTGTTCGCCCCGCGCGAGGTCCGCGGCATCGTCCTCGGCCTGACCCTCGCGCTTTTCCTCTCCTCCCTCGACCAGACCATCGTCGCGACGGCCCTTTCCGCCATCGCCGGCGATCTCGGCGGGTGGGAGCTGATGCCCTGGGTGGTCTCCGCCTATCTCATCTCCTCCACCGTGACGACGCCAATCTATGGCCGGCTGTCGGACCTCTATGGCAGGCGGCCGGTGCTGCTCGCCTCCGTCACCATCTTCGTCCTCGGCTCGGCCCTGGCGGCGCTGGCGCCGACCATGCTGGCGCTGATCGCGGCGCGGGTGGTGCAGGGCCTCGGCGGCGGCGGGCTGCGCGCCCTGGCGCTGGCGGTGGTGGGGGACATCCTGCCGCCACGGGAGCGCGGCAAGGTGCAGGGCTACCTCTCCGCCACCTTCGCCACCGCCAATATCCTGGGGCCCGTGCTGGGCGGGCTGTTCGTCGATGCACTCTCCTGGCACTGGATCTTCTGGGTGAACCTGCCGCTCGGCGCCGCGGCCTTCGGCGCCACCTGGTTCCAGCTCCGCCGCCTGCCCCTGCCGGGCAAGACGCCGAAGATCGACTGGCTGGGGGCGGCACTGATCCTCTGCGCCTGTACCCCGCTGCTGATCGGCATCACCTTCGTGCAGCGGGAGCGGTCCTGGCTGGCGCCGGAGGCGCTGCTCTGCTTCGGCCTCGGCCTGGCGTTCACCGTGGCGCTGGTGGCGCAGGAAAGGGTGGCGGCGCAGCCCATGCTGCCTCTCCAGCTCTTCGCCAACCGCATCTTCACCGCGGCCATCTGCATGACCGGCCTGGCCTCGATGGTGATGATGTCCCTCGTGGTGCTGGTGCCGCTGCACTACCAGACCGTGGCCGGGCTGCCGGCGCGGGAGGCCGGGCTGCGGATGATCGCGATGACCATGGGCACGGTCATCGGCAGCTTCGCCGCCGGGCAGGCGGTGAGCCGGACGGGGCGCTACCGCGCCCTGCTGCTGGGCGGCACGGCGGTGGCGACGGCGATGTGCCTCTTCGTCGGCTGGTTCGGGCTGGGCCATTCCCTGGCAGTGGATTCGGTGGTGACCCTGGCCCTGGGGCTGGCCTTCGGCTGCTGCTTCTCGCCCAGCACCATCATCGTGCAGAACGCGCTGCCGCCGCGGGATGGCGGGCTCGGCGTCTCCTGCATGATGTTCTTCCGGCTGATGGGGGGCGCCTTCGGGGTGGCCTTCCTTTCCTCCCTCCTTCTCGGCGCCCTGCCGGCAGGGGCGAGCGGGGCGGCGGCGGAGCCGGCCTTCGCCATGGTGTTCGAGGCGGCGGCGGCGATCGCCGCCCTGGCGATGGTGGCGAGCCTGATGCTGAAGGAGATTCCGCTGCGCGGGCGGGAGTGACCGCCCGCGAAATTCGCTGGATCCCAGCGAACGGAGCGGACAAGCAGGCCGCTGAGCACTGGCGGCCGATCAGGTCTTTCCCCTGAGCGGGTGTCGCTCCCGCTCTTGCCGGAGGTGCCGCTGGTGCTTGCGGGCCGAGAGGCCATCAAACTTGCGCCACCATCCTTCGCCTTTGCCGCGATTTCCCCCGTGACGCAGCCTCAACGAAGCTGGCGGCAGCCCGGTGCAGCGAGCACCGGCAGCCTCAACCTCGGTGCGGCAGGTCGCGTCAGCTGGCAGGACCGCAGACCATGCCGCATCCGGAATGGCATGGACAGTGCCTGCCGTTGGTGTCTATGCAAGCTCGGGAGCAAAAGCGGCGCGGGAGGTGGGGGCTTCGCGTGTCGCGGGAGGAAATCCCTTGGCTACGCAAGACGAGCTCGGGCTCGACATTGCCTCGCCCCGCTGGCTTCGCTTGGCAATCGGGCTTGCGGCGCTGGTCGCCGCATTCGCCCTCGGCATGGCGGTCCTTTCCCTCCTCGATGTCTATGACGGGCGCAGCCCGGCCAAATGGCCGCGGCAGGTCACAGGGGGGCCCAGGCTCGGCTCGGCCCCGGGCACCTCGTCCGACATCCGCGAACCGGCCAGCCGGGACCTGACGCCTGAGGGGGAGGCCCTCGCCAGGATACTGGCGCAGCGCGCGATTGCGGAGGCACAGCAGGCGGCCGAGCTGACCGCCCTGCTTCGATCGGTGTCGGAGGCCAGGCTGGCCGCCAGCCTGGCGCCTGCTCCATCCCGTGATCCCGTCATCCACCGGCCTGACGCCGAGGCGATCCCCGACAATGCTGCCGCAGGGGACATGGGCCTGGGCACGCGTCCTACCGCCCTGGCAGAGGTGCCGCCCTTGAAGGCAGCACCGGCGGAGGGGCCCTCCTTCGAGATCCTGCCGCTGGCCGCGCTGCCCACCGGAGCACCGCTGGCAGCCCTGCCGCCGCTTCTCCCATTGCCCTCCGGCGCGCCACCGAAGCCGGCAAAGCGCCCGCGCCAGCTGGCAGCGCTGGTCGGCAAAGCGAGCCTGGAGTCGCGCACACCGGCTCCGGTCGCGCTGGCTGCCGGCCCGCGCGTGGATTCGCGCTGCGGCCCATTGCTCGCACGGCTCCAGCTTGGGGAAGGTCCCACCGATGCCGACCGCGCCCTCCTGCATTCCGCCTGCGCCACACGGCCATGACGCGGCCCGGTGGGGCCGGCGCAGCATGGTCACCGCGCTGCTTCTCGGGCTGGCGGGCTGCGCCGACCAGCCCGCCGCGCCGCCGCCGCCACCCGGGCTGGCGGACTTGCCGAAGGACGCCCTGCCGCTGGATGAAGCAGCGCTTCTGCTGGCGGAAGCAACGCTGGCCGGTGCCCGCAGCCTCCCTGAGATTGCTGCGGGCGGGCACCGGGCGATCGTCATCGACCCGCTGATCGACCGCGCGAGCGGGGCCGAGACGGGCGCAACGCGCAGCATGGTGTCCCGCATCGAGACGCTGATCCGCGAGCGGCACTCGCAACTTGACCTGCAACCCTTCACGCTGGCGGCGCTGGATGCGCAGCCGCTGATCCTGCTCGGCGCCATCACGCCTTCTGCCGGCCCGGGAAACCTCGCCAGCGCCCGCGGCCCGACCGAGACCTTCCGGATCTGGGCCATATTGGGTGACCTGCGGACCGGCAGGATCCTCTCCCACCCCACGGCCTGGGTCATCGGGGAGAGCGTGGACGCAACCCCCACCGCCTTCCATCGCGAGAGCCCGGCCTGGGCCGAGGATGAGATGGTGGCGGCCTATCTCCGCACCTGCGCCGGCGCGCCCGGGACACAGATGGACGCCGCCTATCTGCAAGGGCTGCGGGCCCAGGCCGCCCTGGCGGAGGCGATCGCCGCGCAGGAGCAGGACCAACCGGGGCGTGCCCTGGCGCTGTTCCGGCAGGCCACGGCCCTGCCGTCCGGGCAGCAGATGCGGGCGCTGAACGGGATCTACCTGGCAACCCTTGCCCTCGGCGATGAGGCGGCCGCCGAGGACGCCTTCGGCCGCCTGGTGGATCACGGCCTCACGCGGAACAGGCTGGCCATCAAGCTGCTGTTCCGGCCGGGCAGCACGGAATTCGTCCGCGACCCGGCGGTGAGCGGGCATTACGCCATGTGGTTGCGGCAGATCGCGGACCGCGCGGCGGCGCGGGTGTCCCTTCTCCGCGTCGTCGGCCATACCAGCGTGACCGGCAGCGCGATAACGAACGACCGATTGTCCCTGGCGCGCGCGCAGAGAGTGCGGCGCCGCCTCATTGCCACGGCGCCAGCACTGCGCGACCGCAGCGAGGCGCTGGGGCTCGGCGCGCGGGAGCCGATCATCGGCCTCGGCACCGACGATCTGCGCGACGCGCTGGACCGCCGGGTAGAGTTCCGCCCCGCCGAGAGCACCGTCCGATCAGGTGGCAGCACCTGATCGGACTGCCTGCTTCATGAGATGTCCAGAGCAGCTTATCTCCGGTGCGGCGGATCACGTCGTGATCCGATCGGGTGTTTCCAGCCGATCGGTGGTGTTCGGCCGCCGCATCAGGTGGTCGGGACGGGGGCGGCGAGGCGTAGCTGCTCCACCTGGCGAAGCTCGTCCTCCCGCTGCGCCTCCAGCGGCTTGACCGCATCGGCGCAGACCGCCGGGGCGCTGGGCGTGCAGCTTCGCCGCGTGGTCGCGATGCGCTCCTCGAAGTTGCGGCGCACCTCGTCCGCCCGCCTGGCGTAGAAGGCGTCGCGCTCCGCCGCCGTACCGAACTGGCTCGGCGCGAGGACCACGGTGACGTTGCTCGGCTAGAGCAGATCGCCGTAGGGCGGCAGCGCCCGAAGGCGTGAATCTGCTCTGCAAACAAAGGCTTAGAGCGTTTTCGGTGAACGCATGTAAACCGAAAACGCTCTAGGTGCCCATGGCGCCGGAAGCCGCGTCGACGGCGAGACCGATCAGCCCGCCGAGCAGGATGTTGCCCACGGTCATGACCTGGAAGTCTGGCTTCACCACGCTGGCCCCCGGCAGGTTTCCCCGCCGCGTGCATTCCACGGCAAGGTCGCGGGTGCTCTTGCTGATGGTCGTGGTGCCGGGGGTGGGTTCACCACGGCGATCACCTCGCCGTTCCGCTTGATCTGGCAGGAGGCCCCGGCGGGCTCCGACATGACGGCCATGGTGGACGAGGTGCCGGAGGTGATGGTGGCGCAGGCCGGCAGCAACAAGCCAAGGGCCATGCGAGGAGGAGATGATGCATGATGCTTCCCAGACCGTTGCGATTCAGGGAAGGCATTATGTTTGGATATTGCACCCAATGAGCCGCGAACGGAATTCCGTTCACACTCCCCGCCTTGCGGCGCCGCGTGCCAAGGCGCCCAAGGAGGCTGCTCTTCCAACAGAATCCGGCCTCGGCGCGATACCGCCAGAGGCTATCCGCTTCAGGCTGCCAGCTTCAGCCCCGCCTCCACCTGCTGCCGCGCCAGCGCGTCCCGGTACTTGTCACGCCGCCAGCAGAGCAGCCGCCAAGCCGCTCGCGCCGCCAGATCCGCCATCCGGCCGCGCGGCTCCAGCCCCACCGTCTTGAACATCATGCCCATGCTGCGCTCGATGTGGCGAAAGCGGTAGAAGCCCATCGCCCGGCCCATATAGCCCGCCGTGCAGCGGGCATGATCGTAGCCCAGCTCCGCATCCTCGTTGGCGCAGTGATAGGCGAAGGCGAGCTCGTCATCCTCCGTCTCCCCAACCCGCCCGGCGGCGATGCGCAGCCGCTGCAGGAAGGAGAGGTCCTCGCGCTTCAGGTAGCGCTTCAGATGGTCGTAGAAGAGCTTGAAGTGACGGTACTCATCCGCCGCGATCTGCCGGCAGAGCGCCTGCAGCACCGGCTCCTCCGAGGCCTCGGCGAGCGCGGTGTAGTAGCTGCTGGTGCCGGTCTCCACCATGCAGCGGGCGATCAGCTCCCCGCTGCGGGAACCGCGGATGGAGGCATTGGCCTCGACATCGATCTTGAAGCCCTCGCGGTAGCGGGCGAAGGCCGCCGCATAGTCCCAGCCCGGATCGGCGAGCGAGGCCCAGCGGCCCAGCGCATCGCCGTGCTGGATCTCCTCCACCGCCCAATGGTCGGCGGCCTGGCGGAAATCCGGGTCGTCGGAGAAGACGGAATTGAGGTAGCGGGCATAGTCGCCGCCATTCCGCTCCACCATCGCCGCGGCCTTCACTGCCGGGACGATCTCCGGGTCCATCTTCGTGGGATCGAAGCGATCCCACGGCAAATCCTCAAGACGCCAATGCTTCATCGCGCAGCAAGGCCATACCGGCCCATCCCCTACCCCGGAGGCGCGTCAACGCCCTTCACCGTGGAATGTTCGCCGGGGCGAGGCAGGATTCAACCCTCGGCCGCACATTCGGCCGCCGGGTGGCCCTCAGGCCGCGCCCGCCGCCGCCACGGCGGCCTGCATGGCCAGCACCCGGGCCATGGCGGCGTCGCGCTTCGCCTCCGGCTCGGTCAGCGGAATGGCGTTCAGTGCCGCCTCCGCCTCGGCCAGGCGCTTCTCCGATTCGGCGCGGGAGAGGCTGGCGAGCGGCGTCGCCTCATCCGCCAGCACCGTCACCCGGGCGGCGGAGATCTCGGCGAAGCCGCCGGCGACGAACAGCGCCTCGGTCTCCGCGCCGTTCTCCTGCACCCGGATCACCCCGCCGCGCAGCGCCACGATCATCGGCGCATGGCCCGGGAGCACGCCCATCTCGCCCTCGATGGCCGGGATGGTCGCCATCTCGACCGGGCGGGAGAGCAGCAGCCTCTCCGGCGAGACGAGTTCGAACTGGAAGGTGGCCATCAATTCATTCCCGTCATTCTGGCGGCGAGGGCCCAGCCACCCGCCGAGGCCGCGTCCGCGGCAAGCCGCAAGGCGGCGAAATCCAGGAGCCACGGGCCGGGCGGGGTCGCCCCGCGGCCCGCAGCGTCGGTCGGCCCCGGATGCCGCGGCCCGCCGGAGCGGGCCGCAACCCCGAAGCCGGTCGCCGTCAGGCGGCCTGCTTCAGGCTCTCCGCCTTCTTCACCGCCTCTTCGATGGTGCCGACCATGTAGAAGGCGGCTTCCGGCAGGTGGTCGTACTCGCCGGCCACGATGCCGGCGAAGCTGCGGATGGTGTCCTCCAGCTTCACAAAGACGCCCGGCGTGCCGGTGAAGACCTCGGCCACGTGGAAGGGCTGGCTGAGGAAGCGCTGGATCTTGCGCGCGCGCGCCACCACCAGCTTGTCCTCTTCCGAGAGCTCGTCCATGCCGAGAATGGCGATGATGTCCTGCAGCGACTTGTAGGTCTGCAGGATGCGCTGCGTCTCGCGCGCCACCCGGTAGTGCTCCTCGCCCACCACGCGCGGGTCGAGGGCACGGGAGGTGGAGTCGAGCGGATCGACCGCCGGGAAGATGCCGAGCTCGGCGATGGAGCGGTTGAGCACCGTCGTCGCGTCGAGGTGGGCGAAGGAGGTGGCCGGCGCCGGGTCGGTCAGGTCGTCCGCGGGGACGTAGATGGCCTGCACCGAGGTGATGGAGCCCTTCTTGGTGGAGGTGATGCGCTCCTGCAGCGCGCCCATGTCGGTGGCCAGCGTCGGCTGGTAGCCCACCGCGGAGGGGATGCGACCGAGCAGCGCCGACACCTCGGCGCCCGCCTGGGTGAAGCGGAAGATGTTGTCCACGAAGAACAGCACATCCTGACCCTGCTCGTCGCGGAAGTATTCCGCGAGCGAGAGGCCGGAGAGGGCGACGCGAGCGCGGGCGCCCGGCGGCTCGTTCATCTGGCCGTAGACCAGCGCCACCTTGGAGCCTTCGGTGGAGCCGTTGTCGCCGAGCTTGATGACGCCGGCATCGACCATCTCGTGATACAGGTCGTTGCCCTCGCGGGTGCGCTCACCCACGCCGGCGAAGACGGACACGCCGCCATGCGCCTTGGCGACGTTGTTGATCAGCTCCTGGATGGTGACGGTCTTGCCCACGCCGGCGCCGCCGAACAGGCCGATCTTGCCGCCCTTCAGGTAGGGGGCCAGCAGGTCGATGACCTTGATGCCCGTCACCAGGATTTCCGCCGAGGTCGCCTGCTCCTCGAAGGGCGGCGCCTCGCGGTGGATGGTGTAGGTCTTCTCGTGCGGCACCGGGCCGCGCTCGTCGATCGGCTCGCCGATCACGTTCAGGATGCGGCCGAGCGTGCCGTTGCCGACCGGCACGGCGATGCCGGCGCCGGTGTCCACCACTTCCTGGCCGCGCACCAGGCCATCCGTCATGTCCATGGCGATGCAGCGCACGGTGCGCTCGCCCAGGTGCTGCGCCACTTCGAGAACCAGCGTGTTGTCGCCGTTCTTCGTCGTCAGCGAGTTCAGGATGGCCGGCAGCTCACCGGGGAACTGCACGTCCACGACGGCGCCGAGAACCTGGGCGATCTGCCCGACATTGTTCTTCATGGCATCAAGCTCCTCAGACGGCCTCGGCCCCGGAGATGATCTCGATCAGCTCCTTGGTGATGTTGGCCTGTCGCGTGCGGTTGTAGTTGAGCGTCAGCTTGTTGATCATTTCGCCGGCGTTGCGCGTCGCGTTGTCCATCGCGGTCATCCGCGCGCCCTGCTCGCCGGCGGCGGATTCCAGGATGGCGCGGTAGATCTGCACGGCGAGGTTGCGCGGCAGCAGCGTGCCGAGGATCTCCTCCTCGGTCGGCTCATACTCGTACAGCGCCTGGGGGCCTTCGGCGGCCGCGGCACCCTCCGGCAGCGGCGCCGGGATCAGCCGCTGCTCGGTCGGGATCTGGGTGATCACGTTGCGAAAGCGGTTGTAGAGCAGGGAGCAGATGTCGAAGCCCCCCTCCTCCAGCATCGCGGTGATCTGCTGCGCGATCTCCTCGGCATCCGCGAAGTCCACGCGCTTCTTGCCGGCGAAGGTGATCTCGCCGACGAAGCGGCTGGCGAATTCGCGCTTCAGATAGGCGGCGCCCTTGCGGCCGACGGCAAGGATCTTCACCGTCCGCCCCTCGGCCTCCAGCGCCCGCACACGGGCGCGGGCCAGGCGGCCGATCTGGGTGTTGAAGGGCCCGGCCAGGCCGCGATCCGCGGTGACGACCACCAGCAGATGCACCCTGTCCGCGCCCGTCCCCACCAGCATGCGCGGCGCGCCGGGGGAGGAGGCCACGGCGGAGCCGAGCAGGGCGAGGATCGCCTCCATCCGCTCTGCATAGGGCCGCGCCGCTTCCGCCTGCGCCTGGGCACGGCGCAGCTTGGCGGCAGCCACCATCTTCATCGCCTGGGTGATCTTCCGCGTGGATTTCACGCTGTTGATCCGCCCACGCAGGTCCTTCAGGCTGGCCATCGGCCGCTACCCCCCTGGCTTGGGCCTCAGGCCGCGAAGGACTTGGCGAAGCCGTCGAGGAAGGCGACGAGCTTGGCCTCGGTCTCCTTCTTGATCTCGCGGTCGGTGCGGATCGCCTCGAGGATCGCCGGCTGGCTGGCCTTCAGCTCGGAGAGCATCTGCCGCTCGAAAGGCCCGACCGCCGAGACCGGCAGCTTGTCCAGATAGCCGCGGGTGCCGGCGAACAGGGAGACGACCTGCTCCTCCACCGGCACCGGCTTGAACTGCGGCTGCTTCAGCAGCTCCGTCAGCCGGGCGCCGCGGGCCAGCAGCGCCTGGGTGGAGGCGTCGAGGTCCGAGGAGAACTGCGCGAAGGCCGCCATCTCGCGGTACTGCGCCAGCTCCAGCTTGATGCGGCCGGCCACCTGCTTCATCGCCTTGATCTGCGCGGCGGAGCCGACGCGGGAGACGCTGAGGCCGACATTCACCGCCGGGCGGATGCCCTTGAAGAACAGCTCGGTCTCCAGGAAGATCTGGCCGTCCGTGATGGAGATCACGTTGGTCGGGATGTAGGCGGAGACGTCACCGGCCTGGGTCTCGATCACCGGCAGGGCGGTCAGCGAGCCATTGCCGAAATCGTCGTTCATCTTCGCCGCCCGCTCCAGCAGGCGCGAGTGCAGGTAGAAGACGTCACCCGGATAGGCCTCGCGCCCCGGCGGGCGGCGCAGCAGCAGGGACATCTGGCGGTAGGCGACGGCCTGCTTGGACAGGTCATCGTAGAAAATGACCGCGTGCATGGCGTTGTCGCGGAAGAACTCGCCCATGGCGCAGCCGGTGTAGGGCGCCAGGAACTGCATCGGCGCCGGGTCGGAGGCGGTGGCGGCGACGATGATGGAGTATTCGAGCGCGCCGCTCTCCTCCAGCTGCTTCACCAGCTGGGCGACGGTGGAGCGCTTCTGGCCGACCGCGACATAGATGCAGTAGAGCTTCTTGCTCTCGTCGGTGCCGGCGTTGATCGGCTTCTGGTTGATGATCGTGTCCACGATCACCGCGGTCTTGCCGGTCTGGCGATCGCCGATGATCAGCTCGCGCTGGCCGCGGCCGATCGGGATCAGGGCGTCGATCGCCTTGATGCCGGTCTGCATCGGCTCATGCACCGACTTGCGCGGGATGATGCCGGGCGCCTTCACCTCGACGCGGGTGCGCGTCACGTCGGTCAGCGGGCCCTTGCCGTCGATCGGGTTGCCGAGGCCGTCCACGACGCGGCCGAGCAGGCCCTTGCCGACCGGCACGTCCACGATGGCGCCGGTGCGCTGCACCGTGTCGCCTTCCTTCACCTCACGGTCGGAGCCGAAGATCACGATGCCGACATTGTCGGATTCGAGGTTCAGCGCCATGCCGCGCACGCCGGCGGCGGGGAATTCCACCAGCTCGCCGGCCATGACGTTCTGCAGGCCGTAGACGCGGGCGATGCCGTCGCCGACCGTCAGCACGGTGCCGACTTCCGCGACATTCGCCTCGGTGTCGAAGCCCGCGATCTGCTGCTTCAGGATCTCCGAGATCTCGGCGGGACGGATGTCCATCAGGCGGCCCCCTTCATGGCGAACTGCAGGCGCTGCAGCTTGGATTTGATGCTGTTGTCGTAGAGGCGGGAGCCGATCCGGACGATCAGCCCGCCGAGGATGGCGGGATCCACCCGCTCCACGAGCTTCACGCCGGAGAAGCCGGCCTCGGTGAGGCGGGCGGCGATCTGCGCCCGCTGCGTATCGGTCAGCGCATGCGCGCTGGTGACCTCGGCCACCTGCTGGCCACGGCGCGCGGCGAGCTCCGCGCCGAAGGCGGCGGCGACGTCCGGCAGCTTGGAGAGGCGGCGGTTGTGGATCAGCACGCCGACCAGGTTGCGCACCTCGGCCCCGATCCCGGCGCGGTCGAGCACCGCGAAGGCGCCCTTGCGCTGGGCGGCGGCGTCGAGGCGCGGATCGGCGATGAAGGCGTGGAAGCCCCGGTCCTCCGCCGCCAGCGCGGCGACCTTTTCCAGATCGGCGGCGATGCGGTCCAGCGCGCCGGGGTCGGCCTTGCGCCGGTCATCGGCAAGGGCGAGCAGGGCCAGCGCATAGCGGGCGGCCAGCCCGGTGGGGTTCGGCGCCTTGGGCGAGGCGGAAACGGCGGTTTCGGTGGCGGCCACGGGCAGTCCCGGTTCTGTTGCGTGGTGGCCCGCGCCCGCACGGAGGCGCGAACGCAGCGCCGCGCCGGGGTCAACCGAATGCGGCGGCGCGGGATTACCATGGGGTTCACAGCCTAGCAATCCGGCCCGGCGCGCCCATGGCGCGGCGCGCCGCCGGCCCTCCGCGGCTCGCAGCGGGCGGCCTCCAGGGCCCGCGTCCCGGGCCGGCCATCGCCTGGCGCTGGGCGGATTCCACCAGCCGGGGCTTTGTCCTAGGCTCGCCGCGGCGGATCGCCGGGGGCAGCGTGGCCGGAAGCTTCTATGGCTGGCGGGTGGTGGCGGCTGCCTTCACCCTGGCGATGTTGAGCTGGGGCATCAATTTCTACGGCCCTTCGGTGTTCCTGCATGCGCTGCAGGCGCGGGAGGGCTGGCCGGCTTCCTGGATCGCCGCCGCCATCACCCTGCACTACCTGGCCAGCGCCGCGCTGGTGACGCGGCTGCCGGCGCTACTGGCCCGATTCGGCCCCGTGCCGGTGATCCGGGCCGGGCTGCTGGCCATGGCGCTCGGCACTGCAGCCTGGGGGGCGGCGGACAGGCCCTGGATGCTGGTGCCGGCGGCGCTGCTGACGGCCTGCGGCTGGGCGGTGACCAGCGGCGCCGCCATCAATGCCCTGGTCGCCCCCTGGTTCGAGCAGCGGCGGCCGGCGGCGCTGGCCATGGCCTATAACGGCGCCAGCATGGGCGGCGTGTTGTTCACTCCGCTTTGGGCCCTGCTGATCGCCGGTTTCGGATTCGCAGGGGCGGGGCTGGCGGTGGCGGGGCTGGTGCTGGCGGTCGGCTGGCCCATGGCGGGGCGGTATTTCGGCCAGACCCCGGCGCGGCTCGGCCTGTTCCCGGATGGCGCGGCAGGGCCGCCAACGCCGCGCCCAATGCCGTCCCCCGCGGGCCCGCTCTGGCGGCAGGCGGGGTTCGTCACCCTCTCACTGGCCTTCGCATTCGGGCTGACGGCGCAGATCGGGCTGCTGACCACACTCTTCTCCATCCTGGCGCCGGCGCTCGGGACCGAAGGGGCCGGGCTGGCGATGAGCCTTGCCACCGCCTGCGCCGTGCTGGGACGGACGCTGGTGGGGGTGGCGCTGCCGCCGGGGATGGACCGGCGGCTGGCCGGGGTGGCGAATTTCCTGCTGCAGGCGGTGGGTTCGGGGCTGCTGGTGCTGGCGGCGGGCGCCTCCCCGCCCCTGCTGCTGGCGGGGGTGATGCTGTTCGGCTTCGGGATCGGCAACCTGCTTTCCCTGCCGCCGCTGATCGCGCAGCGGGAATGGCCGCCGGCGCAGGTGGCCGCCGTGGTGGCGCTGGTGACGGCGGTGAACCAGGCCTTCTACGCCTTCGGGCCGGCCGCCTTCGGCACGGCGCTGGAAGCCTGGGGCCCGGCCGCGCCGCCGGCCCTGGCGGGGGTGATCCAGCTCCTGGCGGCGGCGGTGCTGGCGGTCAGGCGGCGCGGATGAGATCGAGCAGGTCGGTGGTGCCGAATTCCTCGCCCAGCACCAGCGCGGGGTCGAAAGTGAGGCTCTCCGGCAGGGACAGGGGCGGCGTGCCCCGCATCGGCGTCTTGCGGAGCTGTCTCAGCGCCCGCCGGTAGAGCACGGCACCGTCGATATGCTGCCGCATGCCGGGTTCGAAGCGGGTCTGGGCCTGGGTGAGGAAATTGGCGATCTCCGCCTCCCAGTGCTGGACCGCCGGATGCTCCTCCGGCCAGGCCGTCACCTTCAGGGCGTGCAGGATGGCCATCACAAGGAAGGATTCGACCCCGGCAAGCTGGCTCTTGCCCAAATCCTCCACCTCCTCGATCACATGCGCCCAGTCGACGTCGTTCACCCGTTCCCCGGCCGCGACGCGGCGGAGACGGTCGGCCTGGGCGCGGGACCAGGCGAGGATGTCGGTATGGTAGAGGTCGTCAGGCATCGGCCCGCAAATATAGTGCGTGGTCCGCACATGCCGCACTGAAACTTTCGCGGTTCGGCGGCGCGGCGTGCAGCCCGGGCGCACGCCGCCGAACCGCAGCGGCCGCTGCCCCGCCGCAGCTTTGCCGCGACGGGCTGTGCGAAACCCGGGAGTTGCAGCGCCTCCGCCCCTCCCCATCGAGCCACGCAGCGGCTTGACGGGATCTAGAGAAAGGCCACCGGGTCCACATCCACCTGCACGCGGACGCTGTTCGGCACCTCGACGCGCGCCAGCCATTCCCGCAGCAGCGGCTGCACTGCGATGTCCCGCCTCGTCTTCAGCAACAGCCGCCGGCGGTGCCGGCCGCGCAGCAGGGCGAGCGGCGCGGGGGCCGGGCCCAGCACCTGCACCCCCTCCCCGCCCGGTGCCGCCAAGCCGAGGTCGCGCGCCGTCCGGTCCGCCTCCCGCTCATCCTCGGAGCTGACGATCAGCGCCGCCAGCCGGCCGAAGGGCGGCCAGTGGCCGGGGCGGCGCATCGCCGCCTCCTCCGCCATGAAGGCGTCGAGGTCGCCGGAGACCAGCGCCTTCATCACCGGATGCTCCGGCGAATAGCTCTGCAGCAGTACCCGGCCCGGCGCCTCCGCCCGCCCGGCGCGGCCCGCCACCTGATGCAGCAGTTGCACCGTCCGCTCCGCCGCCCGCAGATCGCCCCCCGCCAGGCCGAGATCGGCATCCACCACCCCCACCAGGGTCAGATGCGGGAAATGCCAGCCCTTGGCGACGATTTGGGTGCCGATGATGAGGTCCACGGCGCGGTCCTGGATGGCCTGCGCCGCTGCCGCGGCGGCGGCCGGACCGGGCATGGTGTCGGAGGCCATGACGATGCGCCGTGCCTCCGGCCACAGACTGGCAACCTCCTCCTGCACACGCTCCACCCCAGGGCCGACGGCCGTCAGGCTGTGGGCGCTGCCGCATTCGGGGCATTCGGCGGGTGGGGATTCGGCATGACCGCAATGGTGGCATTGCAGGCGGCGCTGGGCGCGATGCTCCACGAGCCAGGCGGTGCAGTTCGGGCAGCGCAGCCGGTGGCCGCAATGCCGGCAGAGCGTCAGCGGCGCATAGCCGCGGCGATTGAGGAAGAGCATCGCCTGCTCTCCGCGCCCCAGCGCCGCCTCCACCGCCGCGATCAGCGGCGGGGAGAGGAAGCGGCCTCGCTCCGGCGGCGCCTCCCGCAAATCGATCATCGCCACCTCGGGCAGGGTGGCGCCGCCATGCCGGCGTGGCAGGTGCAGGGCGTGGTAGCGCCCGGTCTGGGCGTTGGTCAGGGTCTCGAGGCTCGGCGTGGCGGAGACCAGCACGCAAGCCGCCTCGGCCAGCCGGGCGCGGACCACCGCCATGTCGCGGGCGTGATAGACCACGCCATCCTCCTGCTTGAACGCCGTCTCGTGCTCCTCATCCACCACGATAAGGCCGAGATCGGGGAAGGGCAGGAAGAGCGCGGAGCGGGCACCGACCACGACCGGCGCCTGGCCCTCTGCCACCGCCCGCCAGGTCTCCCGCCGCGTCCTGCCGCCCACCTCGGAATGCCAGAGGGCGGGGGCGACGCCGAAGCGGGCGCGGAACCGGTCCAGCCACTGGGCGGAAAGCGCGATCTCCGGCAGCAGCACCAGCGCCTGGCGGCCCTGACGGAGACATTCGGCGACGGCATCCAGATAGACCTCGGTCTTGCCGGAGCCGGTGACGCCGGTAAGCAGCGTCACGCTGAAGGCCCGTGCGGCGGCGCGGGCGCTGAGGGCGCTGGCCGCCGCCGCCTGCTCCGGCCCCAGCGCCGGGCCGGGATGCTCGGGGTCCGGCCGGGCGAAGCGGCTGGCCAGCGGCAGCAGGGCGGGGCGCAGCAGCCCCGCTTCCGCCATGCCGCGCAGGACCCCGGTGGAGACCTTGGCGGCCTCGGCGATGCGGGCGCCGGCCATGGGCTCGCCAGGGCGCATGACGGCCAGGACCCGGGCCCGCTCCGGAGTAATACGAGGTTGGCTGTTGCCTCCCGGTCCGGCGAGGATCCAGCCGGCCTGCGGCGTTGGCGGTTCCAGCGCGGCCGGCACGCTCATCGCCATGCGCAGCACGGCGCCGGGCGGGCTAAGCGTGTAGGCCGCGACCCAGTCGATGAAGCGCCTGAGGCTCGGCGTCATGGGCGGAACGGGGAGGGTGGCGGTGACGGGACGGAGACGATGATCCGGAACCGGCACGATATCTTGTTCCGGAGACGAATCCCACACGACTCCGATCATGTCTCTTTGGTTGAGTGGAACGGCGACAAAATCGCCACTTTTGAGTGACAGGGGAACCGAACTGCGATAGTCGTATGCACCCGCAAGTGGCAGTGGCAGGAGCACCTTGACGCGTGGCGAAATGGCAACGCCTGGCGTGTCCCTTTTACCGCAGTGCTTTCCTGTCCCCTCAGACATGAGCTATCCTGCCTAGAACAAAACTGAAACGATCGATCAGTGACCCTCCTGCCCGAAGAGCCCTGCGGGCACCCGGCCAAAGGACTGCGTAGGCGATGAAATTCTTCGTGGACACCGCAGATGTCGCGGACATCCGGGCGCTGGCGGAAACCGGGCTGGTGGACGGCGTGACCACCAATCCGAGCCTGATCGCCAAGTCCGGCCGCAAGATGGCCGAGGTGATCGCCGAGATCTGCGCCCTCACTCCGGGCCCGGTCTCGGCCGAGGTGACGGCCACCGAATACGAGCAGATGCTGGCCGAGGGCCGGTACCTGCGCGGCATCGCCTCCAACGTCGCGGTGAAGGTGCCGCTGACCGAGGCCGGGCTGCGCACCTGCCGGGCGCTCTCGGAGGAAGGCACGCTGGTCAATGTCACCCTCTGCTTCTCCCCGGCCCAGGCGCTGCTGGCGGCGAAGGCGGGGGCGGCCTTCATCTCCCCCTTCGTCGGCCGGCTGGACGATATCGCCACCGATGGCATGCAGCTCATCGCCGACATCGTGAAAATATACCGCAACTACCCCCACTTTAAGACAGAAGTCCTGGTGGCGTCCATTCGCCACCCGATGCATCTGGTCGAAGCCGCCAAGCTCGGCGCCGGGGTTGCCACCCTGCCGCCCGCGGTCATCCGCCAGCTCCTCAAGCACCCGCTGACGGATCGGGGGCTTGAGGCCTTCCTGGCCGATTGGCGCAAGACCGGCCAGAGCATCCTGTAACCATGCCCCTCTCCGAAGCCTCGCTGCTGCCCGTTCAACCTGAAACGGGTCAGCCGACCGCCCAGGCGGTTGCCGACTTCCTCCTCAGCCACCCCGAATTCCTGGCCGAGCGGCCGGAGCTCTACCGGGTGCTGGAGCCGCCGAAGCGGGTGCATGGCGAGCGCCTGGCGGACCACATGGCCGCCATGCTCTTCGCCGAGCGCCGCCGGGTGCGCAGCCTGGAGGCGGAGGTGGATGCCGCCGTCACCGCCGGACGGGCGGGCCATGGCCTCACCATCCGCGTCCGCCTCGCCGTGCTGGCGCTGATGCGCAGCACGGATGTGGTGGATACGGTGACGCAGGAACTGCCGGCGCTGCTCGGCATCGAGACCTGCACGCTGATGAGCGAGAAGCCGGACCGCCGCGGCATCCTGCCGCTGACCCGCGGCACCGTCTCCCGCCTGCTGCCACCGGGGCGGGATGCGGTGGTGCGCGCCACCCCGGCCGGAGAGGCGGAGCTGCTGCACCAGGAGGCCGCCGCGCTGGTCTGCCGGGACGCGCTGGTGCGGGTGCCGATCTGGACGGGCTACCCGACCCTGCTGACCCTCGGCGCCCGGGATGCCGCGGCGCTGCCGGCGCGGCAGGCCATCGCCACCCTGGCCTTCCTCGGCCGTGCCGTCGCGGCGGCGCTGGCCCGCTGATATTCCCCACGACGTTGCTGCGCAACGCCATGGGGGGCCCCGGTTCCGCTGTCTTCCTTCAATCCGGCACAGCCTGGGGCGGCAAAGCCGCGACAGGCCCCGGGCGGCGCGGTCTGAAGGCCCATGCCTGCGCCCGGCCTTGGTGCTGGACAGGCCGGGGCGGGTCGGGAAGTCTGGCGGCCGCATGATCCGAAGCATCCGCCCATGACCGGCGCCGAAGCCCGGGCCCGCTACCTGGACTGGCTGGCGCGGGAGCGCCGGGCCGCCGCCAATACCGTCGAGGCCTATGGCCGCGACATCGGCGATTTCCTCGCCTTCCTTGCCGGCCATCTGGGAGAGGAGCCGGATGCTGCGGCGCTGGCGAGCCTGCGCGCCGCCGACCTCCGCGGCTTCCTCGCCGCCCGCAGCGCGGAAGGCGCAGGCCCGGCCACCAGGGCACGGCAGCTCGCCGCCATCCGTAGCTTCCTCCGCCATCTCGGCCGCAGCCAGGACCTGCCGGTGCCGGCGCTGGGCGGGTTGCGCGGGCCGCGGCTGAAGCCGCCCATCCCGCGCGCCCTCACCCCCGGCCAGGCGAAGGAGGTGGCAGCCCGGACCGGCCAGGTGCACGATCCTCGCCATGCCGAGGCGCCGGCCGAGCAGGCGGCGCGCGACACCGCCCTCTTCACCCTGCTCTATGGCTGCGGCCTCCGCATCGGCGAGGCGCTGGCGCTCAATGTGGGCGACGCGCCCCTGCCGGGCAGCGAGGCCAGCCTGCGGGTCCTCGGCAAGGGTTCCAAGCCACGGCTGGTGCCGGTGCTGCCGGCGGTGCGCGAGGCGATCGCCGCCTATCTCGCGCTCCGCCCCGGCGCCCGGCCGGAGGAGCCGCTGTTCCGCGGCGCCCGCGGCGCCCGGCTGGACCCGGCGGTGGCGCAGAAATCGCTGCGCACCTATCGCCGCCTGGCCGGGCTGCCGGAACACGCGACGCCGCATGCGCTGCGGCACTCCTTCGCCACCCACCTGCTGGGCGGCGGCGCCGACCTCCGCAGCATCCAGGAGCTGCTGGGCCATGCCAGCCTCTCCACCACCCAGCGCTACACGGTGGTGGATGCGGCGGCGCTGCTGGACACCTGGCGGAAGGCGCATCCGCGGGCGGATTGACCAGGGGCTCCGCCCCTGGACCCGGGCAGAAGGCGCGTCGCGGGCAGTGCCCGCAACCCTGCACCTCCGCCGGGGCCAGGACCCGACACCGGACCCCGGACCCCGGTCTGAGTCTGGAAGCACGCGCCTGCACTCTGGCCGGGGCGGGCCGCCCCCGGTAAACTGGGGCGCATACCAGGACATTCCACGAGGAGCGCGATGCGCGACGCCAAGCAGACCGGCTACGCGCCGAAGCCCACCCCCGGCGTCACCCCGTCCCAGCGGATCGAGGTGACCAGCCGCAGGATCCCCTGCGACGGGGAAATCGGCGTCGGCGGCCTGGGGCACCCCCGCATCTGGCTGAAGATCGCCGAAGGGGAGAGCGAGGTCTGTTGCCCCTATTGCTCCATCACCTATGTCCTGCAGCCGGGCAGCGGCGGAGGCGACCATCACTGAGGGCGCCGCGCCCCCCGCGGAGCAGCCCGCGCCCGCCGCCGCGGAACTGCCCGGGCCGCCCGAGGCCGGGCGCAATCGGGGGACCGCCCTGGCCGATGCCGTGGCCTCGCCCGAGGCGGTGCCGGTGACGCCGCCCGGGGCGAAGCACCTCGTCCTGATCGACGGCTCCGGCTACATCTTCCGCGCCTTCCATGCCCTGCCGCCGATGACGCGGCCGGACGGCACGCCGGTGAACGCCGTCTTCGGCTTCACCCAGATGCTCTCCCGCTTCCTGACCGAGCATCGCGGCAGCCACCTGGCCGTGGTCTTCGACCCCAGCCGCGTCACCTTCCGCAACGAGATCTACCCTGACTACAAGGCCCACCGGCCCGACCCGCCGGAGGAGCTGATCCCGCAATTCGCCCTGATCCGGGAAGCGACCGCCGCCTTCGGCGTCGCCTGCATCGAGCAGCCGGGCTTCGAGGCGGACGACATGATCGCCACCTATGCGCGGGAATTCGCCGCCGCGGGCGGCGAGGTGACGATCGTCTCCTCCGACAAGGACCTGATGCAGCTGGTCCGCCCCGGCGTGCGGATGCTGGACCCGATCAAGCAGAAGCCGATCGGCGAGGCCGAGGTCGTCGAGAAATTCGGCGTGCCGCCGGAGAAGGTGGTGGAGGTGCAGGCGCTGATCGGCGATCCGGTGGACAACGTCCCCGGCGTGCCGAAGATCGGCCCGAAGACCGCCGCCGAGCTGATCCAGACCTATGGCGACCTGGAAAGCGTGCTGGCCAACACGGCGAAGATCAAGCAGCCGATGCGGCGCCAGAACCTCGAGCAATATGCCGAGCAGGCGCGGCTCTCGAAGCGGCTGGTGCAGCTCGTCGCCGATGCGCCGCTGACGCTCGAGGTCGAGGCGCTGGCGGTGAAGCCGCCGGAGCCGGCACGGCTTTCGAGCTTCCTGGCGGAGCAGGGATTCCGCAGCGTCCTCGCCCGCATGGGCCTCGGCGAGGCGGCGGGCGATGCCGGGACGCGGGCGGCGCGCCAAGCGGCGGTCGCCGCGGCCCAGGCCGCCCAGGTGGTGCAGCCCGTCGCCCCCTCCCCCGGTCAGGCGCCCTTCGGCGACTACGCCACCGTCACCACGATGGAGGCGCTTGCGGCCTGGATCGCCGAAGGCTTCGCCGCCGGAATCATCGGCCTGGACACCGAGACCGACAGCCTGGATGCGCTGAAGGCCAACCTGGTTGGCGTCTGCCTCGCCACTGCGCCGGGCCGCGCCTGCTACATCCCGCTGCGGCATGTCACCGCCGGCGGCGGCCAGGGCGACATGCTCGCCGCGCCCGCCGAGGCGCCGCAGCAGATTCCCTTCGTGCAGGCGATGGACGCGCTGCGGCCGCTGCTGACCGATCCCGGCGTGCTGAAGGTGCTGCAGCACGCGAAATACGATCTGGAAGTGCTCGCCCGACCGGAGAATGGCGGCATCGCCGTCAGCCCGGTGGATGACACCATGCTGATCTCCTACGCCATGGCGGCGGGGAAGCATGGCCATGGCATGGATGAGCTCTCCGTCCTCCATCTGGACCACAAGCCGGTCAGCTTCGATTCGGTGACCGGTACCGGCCGCGCCCGCATCCCCTTCTCCCAGGTGCCGCTGGACAAGGCCACCGCCTATGCGGCGGAGGATGCGGATGTGACGCTGCGCCTCTGGCACATCCTGCGGCCGAAGCTGCGGGAGGAGCAGGCCCTCGCCCTCTATGAGCAGGTGGAGCGCCGCATGGTCGGCGTGCTGCGCGACATGGAGGTGGCGGGCATCAAGGTGGACGGCACGGAGCTGGCCCGCATCGGCGAGGATTTCTCCCAGCGCATGGCGGCGCTGGAGCAGGAGATCCACGCCCTGGCCGGCCGCCCCTTCAATGTGGGCTCGCCGAAGCAACTGGGAGAAATCCTGTTCGACGAGATGAAGCTGCCGGGCGGCCGCCGCAGCAAGGCGACCGGCGCCTGGGGCACCGATGCCAGCGTGCTGGAGGATCTCGCCGCCCAGGGCATCCCCCTGCCGCGCAAGGTGCTGGACTGGCGCCAGCTGGCGAAGCTGAAGAGCACCTATGTGGAGGGGCTGGCCGCGGCCCTCGACCCGCGCACCGGCCGCGTCCACACCGATTTCTCCATGGCCAACACCAGCACGGGGCGGCTCGCCTCCACCGAGCCGAACCTGCAGAACATCCCGATCCGCACCGAGGAAGGGGTGAAGATCCGCCGCGCCTTCGTGGCGGAGCCCGGCCATGTGCTGCTGGCCGCCGACTACTCGCAGATCGAGCTGCGCCTGCTGGCGCATCTCGCTGACGTGCCGGCGCTGCGGGAGGCCTTCGCGACCGGCCAGGACATCCACAGCCGCACCGCCGCGGACATCTTCCGACTGGCGCCGGATGCGGTGGACAAGGAGGCGCGGCGCCGCGCCAAGACCATCAATTTCGGCATCATCTACGGCATGTCGGCCTTCGGGCTGGCAGCGCGGCTCGGCATCGGCCCCGGCGAGGCGCGCGGCATCATCGATGCCTATTTCGCGCAATACCCCGGCATCCGGGATGCGATGGAACGGCTGAAGGAGGAGGCACGGCTGCGCGGCTATGTCTCCACCTCCTTCGGCCGCAAGCTTTGGATCCCCGACATCAACGCCAAGGACATGGCGCGCCGGGCGGGAGCGGAGCGCGCCGCCATCAACGCCCCCTTCCAGGGCGGCGCGGCGGAGGTCATCAAGCGCGCCATGGTCCGGCTGCCCCGCGCGCTCGCCGATGCCGGTCTCAAGGCCCGCATGCTGCTGCAGGTGCATGACGAGCTGGTCTTCGAGGTACCGGAGACGGAGGTCGAGCCGACCGGCGCCCTGGTGCGCCAAGTGATGGAAGGCGTTGCGCAGCTTCGCGTGCCGCTCGCCGTCGAGATCGGCACCGGCCATAGCTGGGCGGAGGCGCATTAGGGTGGACCAGCCGGCCCAGGGCCGGTTCCAGGGCAGGCCCTCCCCGGCGGGGTTCGGGCAGTACCGGGCCCGCCACGGGCGCCCGGTGCGACACCGGCGTTACGAATTTCCGCTGCATCGGGCCGCCTGGCAGCGGGGGAGACATTGCCTTCCCGCATGAAAAGCGCGAAGCTCCCAAACCATTACATTATCACGCTAAAATGATCGACGACCAAGCGACCAACCCGCCGTCGTCCGGACCCGTTACGGAAATGTCCTGATGCCGAGGGAACAGGAAGCGAGCCAGCCCATGGTCGGGGGACGCAGCCACTCGTCCGGCGTGCTACAGCACGTGCCGTTCACGCTGCGCATCCTGCTTGTCGCCTCGCTGCTCGTTCCACTTCTCGTCCTGTTCGGCGCCGCCTTCTACGACCATCGGAAATTACAGGAACAGGCCGTCGCCGATGTGGACCGCCAGTCCGCCATCGCCAAGGAGCATGCGCTGAAGGTGGTGGAGACCAGCGCCCTGGTGCTGGACCGCATCGAGGACCGGGTGCGCGGCATGAGCTGGGCACAGATCGACGCGGAAGGCGAATCCATCCAGCGCTGGATGCTCTCGCTCGACGAGAGCGTGGCGCAGATGATCTCGCTGCACCTGGTCCGTCCGGATGGCAGGCTGGCGCTGCTCAGCATCGCCTGGCCGACGCCGGATTTCGACCTCTCCGGCCGGGACTTCTTCGCCCCGCTGCGAGAGGGGGCGGAGGGGTTGGTCTTCGGCCGGCCGCAGCTCTCCCGCCTCACCGGCATCGTCGGCTTCGTCGCGGGGCGGCGCCGCACCACCCCGGATGGCCGGTTCGACGGCGCCGTGATGGGCTCCATCCTGCCCGCCTATTTCCGGGCGCAATGGCAGGCCCTGGATCCGGAGGGCCGGACCGATTTCGCCCTGCTGCGCACCGATGGCCAGATCCTCGCCGCCTACCCTGCCGGTGCCGACGAGCTGTTCGAGGCGCCGGTGCCCGGCGAGGTGCCGGAGATGGTGCGCAACCCGCCGGCCAGCGGCGCGGCCATCGCCCGCTTCGGCAGCCGCGGGGAATGGCTGACCGCCTTCCGCAAGGTGGGGGAGCACGGGCTGGTCGTCTCCGCCACCCGCTCCATGGACCAAGTGGCGGCGGAATGGTGGCGCAACACCGCCTTCACCGCCGCCATCTGCAGCTTCGTCGCCCTGGCGCTGAGCCTGACCACCCTGCTCGCCATCCGCCGCTGGACCTCCGAGCAGCGGATCCAGCAGCGCCTGTTCCAGACCGCGGCCGAGCTGCGCGCCGAGATCGCCCGGCGGGAGGTGGCGGAGGCCGGGCTGATGCAGGCCCAGCGGCTGGAGGCGCTGGGGCGGCTGACCGGCGGCATCGCGCATGACTTCAACAACCTGCTTACCGCCATCCTCGGCACGGTGCACCTGCTGGAACGCCATATCGGCGCCGCGGCGGATGAGCGGGTGAAGAAGCTGCTGGGCGCGGCGCGGGACGCGGTGCAGCGGGGCGCCAAGCTGAATGCCAGCCTGCTGGCCTTCGCCCGGCGCCAGCGCCTGCACACCGAAAGCCTGGACGCGAACGAGCTGGTGCAGGGCTTCGTCCCGCTGATCCAGCGCGCCCTGGGCGAGACCGTGACCCTCTCCCAGGTGCTGGAGGCCGATCTGCCGGCCTGCCGCGCCGATGCCGCGCAGCTCGAGGCGGCCCTGCTCAACCTCGCCATCAATGCGCGGGACGCGATGCCGCGCGGCGGCACCGTCACCCTCACCACCCGGCTGGCGCGGCTGGACCAGGCGCTGCTGATCGGCAATCCGGATGCGCAGCCGGGCGACTACGTCGCCATCTCCCTGCGCGATACCGGCACCGGCATGACGCCGGAGGTGCGGGAGCGCGCCTTCGAGCCCTTCTTCACGACGAAGCCCCAGGGCAAGGGCACCGGCCTCGGCCTCTCCCAGGTCTTCGGCTTCGTGCGCCAGCTCGGCGGCCATGTGGCGATCGACAGCACGCCGGGCGAAGGGGTGGTGGTGACGCTTTATCTGCCGGTGGCGGAGGAGCCGCCGGCCCGGCCGGCAGCGCCGGTGCCGCCGCCGCCGGAGGGCATGCCGAGCCTGGCCCGCGCCTCCATCCTGGTTGTGGAGGATGACGAGCGGGTGCGGGAGGTGGCGGCGGAGACGCTGCGCGATGCCGGCTTTCGCGTGGTGGCGGCGCAGGATGCGCTGGAGGCCATGGCGCTGCTCCGCCGCGGCGAGCAATTCGACGTGCTGTTCAGCGACATCGTCATGCCCGGCGGGATGACGGGCATCGAGCTGGCGCAGCAGGCGACGCGGCTACGGCCGACCCTGCCCGTGCTGCTGGCCACCGGCTTCGCCGGCACGGTGGAAGGCGGCACCGACCACAATTTCGAGGTGATGCCGAAGCCCTATGACCAAGCCGTGCTGGTCCGGCGCATCGCGGAGCTGGCGAAGGCGCGCGGCGTCAGCGTGGCGTGACCGGCTCCACCCCGCCCGGCGCCGGCAGGCCGCGGGCCCGCAGGCAGTCCCGGAAGGCGCGGGCGCGGACGCGGCGGGCCTCCGCTTCCAGCCGCTCCCGGTTGTCCGCCATGGCGGGGTTGGCCTGGGCATAGACCCGGCCGAGCTCCGGGCTGCGCTCCGCCTCGGCGCGGCAGGCGCGCTGCTCCGGCGTCTCCGGCTCCGGCGGCGGGGTGGGTGCGCCGCGGCAGGCCGCCAGCGCCAGGGTCAGGACAAGGGCAAGCCGCCTCATGGATGGGCGATCCAGTCCTCGATCAGCCTCCGGGCGATGGAATCGGCGCGCGGCAGGGCGAAGCCATGCGCCTCCGGATCCCGGCACTGCGTCCGGCTGAACCAGCGGGCGTCGCGCAGCTCCGTCGCGTCGATGACGATCTCCTCGCTCAGCCCCTCGGCATGGAAGCCGAGCATGATGGAGGAGGGAAAGGGCCAGGGCTGGGAGGAATGGTACCAGACCTCCCCCACCTCGATCCCGGCCTCCTCCAGCACCTCGCGCCGCACCGCCTCCTCCAGGCTCTCGCCCGGCTCCACGAAGCCGGCGAGGGTCGAGTACATGGTGGTGTTGGGGAAGCGGGTGGAATGGCCGAGCAGGCAGTAATCGCCGCGGACCACCAGCATGATGACGGCGGGGTCGGTGCGCGGGAAATGCTGCGCCTTGCAGCCGGTGCAGACCATGACATGCCCGGCCGAGCGCGGCTCGCAGCCCGAACCGCAGATGCCGCAGAAGCGGTGCTTGGTGCGCCAATGCATCAGCCCGCGGGCATGGGCGAGGATGCTGGCCTCCCCCGCCGGCAGCAGCCCGGCGACGGCGCGCAGGTCGGTGAAGCTGCCGCTTCCCTCCGGCAGCAGCGGCAGCGGGTCCGCCGCCTCGGAGCAATCCACGGCGAAGACCGGCCGGCCCTCCCACAGGCCAAGGAAGGCCCAGGGCCCGCCCGCCATGCGTAGGGCGGTGGCGGCGGCGCCAGTGACGAGAAGGGCTTCCGGCGTGCCTTCCGCCACCCCCTTCATCAGGCTGCGGCTGCGCCAGACCGGGGCGAAGAGCGTGTCCGGATCGGCGAGGGCGGCGGCGATCCAGTCGGCGTCCTCCCGCTTCAGGGCGGCGCGGTCCAGGGGGCTGCCGGTATAGGCGTTGGGGCGGCTGGCGGGGATCGAGAGCATGCGGGAGCGACCGTGCCACGGGGCCGGGGCGGCGGCAACCGGGGGCGGCGCCCACCGGGCCTTCCCGGCTGCCATGCCGCCGCCGGATGTCACGCGGCCGCTCGTTGCGCGCCCAGGCGCGCGGGGGGCATTGCGCCGGGGCGCGCGCGGCATGATATGGTGCCCTTGGAAGGTCGGCGGTGGACGGACTCCCCGCCAACCCGGTCAGGTCCGGAAGGAAGCAGCCGTAACGGGTTCTCGCCCGGGTCGCTTGTCGGCCTTCCACCCTTTTCGGTGCCCCTCGGCGGGCCTTGTCCTGCAGGAAGCCGCCGGCCGCGCATGTCCTCCTCCCTCTTCGGCCCTTCCGACGCGCCAGAGGCCGAAGGCCTGCCCGAGCCGCCGCCGCCGGAGGGGCCGGGGCTGTTCGGGGATGTGCCCGCCGGAGATGTGACCGGCCCGGCGCCCGCCACCCCTCCCCCGGCCGTGCCCGCCCCGCCGCCGGCCGCGGCCCCGCCTGCCCAGGCAGCGCCGACGCCCGCCCAGGCCCCCTACCGGGTCCTCGCCCGCAAATACCGCCCGACCAGCTTCGCCGAGCTGATCGGCCAGGAGGCGCTGGTCCGCACCCTGCGCAACGCCTTCGCCCAGGACCGCGTGGCGCATGCCTTCATGCTCACCGGCGTGCGCGGCGTGGGGAAGACCACCACCGCCCGCATCATCGCCCGCGCCCTGAACTGCATCGGCCCGGACGGCAAGGGCGGCCCGACGCCCGAGCCCTGCGGCATCTGCCCGGAATGCCAGGCGATCCTCGCCGACCGCCACCCGGATGTGCAGGAGCTCGACGCCGCCTCCAACAACGGCGTGGACGAGGTGCGGGAGCTGCGGGAGCGGCTGCGCTACCGCCCGGCCCAGGGCCGCTTCAAGGTCATCATCCTGGACGAGGTCCACATGCTGTCCAACGCGGCGTTCAACGCGCTGCTGAAGACGCTGGAGGAGCCGCCGGCCCAGGTGAAGTTCATGCTGGCGACCACCGAGTTGCGGAAGGTGCCGGCCACCATCCTCAGCCGCTGCCAGACCTTTCATCTCAAGCGAGTTCCGCAGGCGGAGCTGCGTGCCCATTTCGCCCGCATCGCGGCGAAGGAGCAGGTGGAGATCGACCCGGAAGCCCTGGCCATGGTCGCCCGCGCCGCCGATGGCAGCGTGCGGGATGGGCTCTCCCTGCTCGACCAGGCCATCGCGCTGGGCGGCCCCGACGGCGCCGTCACGGCCGAGGCGGTGCGGGACATGCTGGGCCTCGCCGACCGCGCCCTGGTGCTGGACCTGATGGAGCAGGCCATGGCGGGGGATGTCCCTGCCCTGCTGGCCACCATGGAGCGCGCGCATGAGCGCGGCGCCGATCCGGGGATGGTGCTGCAGGACCTGCTGGAGCTGACCCATACCCTGACCCGGCTGCGCAGCGTGCCGGCGCTGAAGGACGACCCCGGCCTGACCGAGAGCGAACGCACCCGCGGCGCGGTGCTGGCGGCGAAGCTCTCCGTCCCGGTGCTGGGCCGGGCCTGGCAGATGCTGCTGAAGGGGCTCGGGGAACTCGCCGGCGCGCCGGACCGCCGAGCGGCGGCCGAGATGGTGCTGATCCGCCTGGCGCATGTGGCGGAGCTGCCGCCGCCGGGCGATCTGGTGAAGCGGCTGATGGAAGGCGGGGGCCTGCCCGCCGCCCCCCCTCGCCCCGCCCCGAATGGCGGCGGCGCGCCCGGCAGCCTCAGGGCCGTGGCGGGCGGCGGCGCCGTCGCTTCCATCCCGGTGCCGGCCACGCTGCCGCAGCCGCAGAGCTGGCGGGACGTCGTGGCGCTCGCCTCCGGCCGCAAGCCGATGCTGCACGCGCAGCTGCTGCATTATGTCCACCCCGTCCACCTCGCGCCCGGGCGGGTGGAGATCCGGGTGCGGCCGGAGGCGATGCGGGACCTGGCCGCCCAGCTCGGCGCCCTGCTCTCGGAGCTGACCGGCACGCGCTGGACCGTGGCGCTGAGCAATGCGGAAGGCGAGCCGACCCTGGCCGAGCAGGGCCGCCATGCGGAGGCGGAGCGGCTGTCCCTGGCCCGTGCCCACCCGCTGGTGCAGGCGGTGATGGCCGCCTTCCCCGGCGCCCAGATCGAGCGGGTGCGCGATGCCGGCGCCGATGATTACGGGCTGCCGCTGACGTTGCCCGCTTCCGCCGAGGCGCCGGAGGTGGAGCCGGGCGACATCCCGCCGGCGGAACTGGAAGAACCGCCCGATTTCGACGATGTTCCCCCTCCGGACGAGGACAGGTAAGGCACGGCCATGAAGAATCTCGGCAACATGCTGAAGCAGGCGCAGCAGATGCAGACCCGCATGCAGGAGATGCAGGCGAAGCTGGAGGCCGCGGTGGTGGAAGGCGTGGCCGGTGCCGGCATGGTGAAGGTGACGCTCTCCGGCAAGGGCGACCTGAAGCGCGTGGCGATCGACCCCAGCCTGATGACGGCGGATGACCGGGAGGTGCTGGAAGATCTGCTGGTCGCCGCCCATGCGGATGCCAAGCAGAAGGTGGAGGCTTCCATGGCCGAGGAGATGCAGAAGGCCACGGCCGGCCTCAACTTGCCCGCCGGCATGAAGCTGCCATTCTGATGCGTGCGGCCGGCATCCAGCCACACCAATCCCTGGATGCCGGCCGCGGCACGTAACCCGCCGGGATCCTTATACCTCCCGGCCACACCGCCCGGACGCATGCCCGCCCCTGACCCCATCGAGCATCTGATCGGCCTGCTCGCCCGGCTGCCCGGCTTCGGGCGGCGGAGCGCGCGGCGGGCGGTGCTGAAGATGCTGATGCAGCCGGAGCAGAGCATGCTGCCCCTGGCGGCGGCGCTGCGCGATGCGGCGGCGGCGGTGCGGCCCTGCCGGCTCTGCGGCAACCTCGACGACCAGGACCCCTGCCACATCTGCCGCGACCCGCAGCGCGATCAGTCCGTGATCTGCGTGGTGGAGGGCGTCGCCGAGCTCTGGGCGCTGGAGCGCGCCCATGCGCATCGCGGCCTCTACCACGTGCTGGGCGGCACCCTCTCCGCCATCGGCGGCGTCGGGCCGGAGGATCTCTCGGTGCAGCCGCTGCTGGCCCGCATCGCGGAACAGGGGGTGGAGGAGGTGATCCTGGCCCTGCCCGCCACGGTGGATGGCGCCACCACGGCGCATTTCCTCTCCGACCGCCTGCGCTCCACCGGCGTGCGGGTGACGCGGCTGGCGCAGGGCGTGCCGATCGGCGGCGCGCTGGATGTGCTGGACGAGGGCACGCTGGCGGCGGCGCTGAAGGCAAGGCGGGTGGTCTGACCGCCGCGGCCCGGAGACACCCCTCCCCTTCCGGCCTGCGAGGCGGCGGCATTTACGGCTTCACAACGGCCCCGTGCGAGACTCGCCCCGACCTGAAGCATGGGGGCAGAAAATTGCCGACGTCTGGCACCAGCGCCGCGGACAGCCTCGTCGGCAGCCCCGACGACGATTCCCTCTTTGGCCTCGAGAGCAACGACACCCTGCTGGGCCTCGGCGGCCATGACGTCCTGGTCGGTGGTTCAGGCAACGACTCGCTGGATGGCGGCGCGGGCAACGACGTCCTGATCGACGATGCCGGCAACAACAGGCTGCTGGGCGGCACCGGGGATGACACCATCATCGCGATGGCGGTGGCCTTCATCGATGGCGGCGACGGGAATGACAGCATCTTCGCCTCCGGCGCCGGCAGCACGGTGCAGGGCGGCGCCGGGGATGATTGGGTTTTCCTCGGCGCCGCTGCCACCGTCAGCGGCGGCACCGGCCTCGACACCTTCTCCTTCCTCAACACCTTCGCTTATCCCGGCGACAGCCCGACCGCCCCGTTCGTCATCACCGACTTCGCCGCCGGTGCCGCGGGCGACCGGCTCGACCTGGCCTCCTGGCTGCACGGCCCCGGCACCACCGACTTCGATGGCAGCAACCCCTTCGGCAGCAGCGGCTTCCTCCGCCTGCGCCAGGAGGGGGGGGACACGGTCATCGACTGGGACAGCAATGGCGGCGCCAACAGCTTCGTCCCCCTGATCCGGCTGCAGGGCATCACCGCCGCGGCGCTGACCGCGGCGAATCTCGGCTTCGCCCCGGACGGCAGCCAGGCGAGCCGGCAATTCCTCATCGGCACCACCGACCATGACAGCATGCTGGGCGGCGCCGGCGACGACCATCTGTTCGGCCAGGCAGGCAACGACACCCTACTCGGCGGCGCCGGCGACGACGCGCTGTATGGCGAGGACGGCAACGACAGCCTGGACGGCGACAGCGGCAACAACGCCCTGGCCGGCGGCACGGGCGACGACACCTACATCGTCCGGAGCGCCGCCGATACGGTGACGGAACTGCCGAACCAGGGCCAGGACACGATCCGCAGCTGGGTCAGCTATACCCTGCCGGCGAATGTCGAGATGCTGCTGCTCGAAACCGGTGCCGGCTCCATCAACGGCACCGGCAACGCGCTGGCGAACACCATCATCGGCAATGAGGGTGCCAATACCCTCAGCGGCGGCGCCGGCGGCGACCTGCTACTGGGCGGCCTGGGCCCGGATTCGCTGCTGGGCGGCGACGGCGACGACACGCTGGTGGGAGGCCCGGGCGGGGATGCGCTGGTGGGCGGCAACGGCATCGACCTGGTCAGCTATGAGACCGCGACCGGTGCGGTCAGAGCCTCCTTCACCGCATCGAACACCAATACTGGCGATGCCGCGGGCGACCGCTACAGCAGCATCGAGAATCTGCGCGGCTCCGCCTTCTTCGACCGCCTGGTAACCGCCGGCGGTGCCAATCGCCTTGAGGGGCTGGACGGCAATGACGAACTAGTCGGCGGAGCCGGGTCTGACACGCTCGATGGCGGCAACGGAAACGATCTCGCCTCATACGAAAACGCCCCGGCCGCCGTCATTGCCTCGCTCACCACCCCGTCAGCGAATACCGGCGATGCCGCGGGCGATGTCTACATTGGTATCGAGTTCCTGAGGGGCTCAACCTACGCCGACAACCTCACTGGCAATGCCGTTGCCAACAAACTGGTCGGCCTGGCGGGCAACGACACCCTCATAGGCCTGGACGGTCCCGATACGCTGATTGGCGGCGCTGGTGCCGATATGCTGAGCGGCGGCAATCACAGCGACTACGCCTCCTATGAGGCAGCGACGGCTGGTGTGACGGCCTATCTCCTGTCACCGGCCAAGAATGCCGGGGAAGCGGCGGGCGACACCTACAGCGCCGTCGAAAACCTGCGTGGCTCAGCCTACGGCGATTTGCTGGTGGGCGGCGTCGGGCCGAACACCCTCGATGGGCTGGCCGGGGACGACACGCTGGATGGTGGCGGCGGGGGCGACGACCGGCTGATCGGCGGCCTCGGCGCGGACCGGCTGATCGGCGGCACCGGCGCCGACAGCTTCATCTTCAAAGCCGTGGCCGAGAGCACCGCCCTGTCGATGGACGTCATCGTTGATTTCTCTCAAGCCCAGCATGACCTGCTTCACCTATCGGTCATCGATGCCCGACCGGATGTTGCAGGTGATCAGGCCTTCGTCTGGGAGGGCACGGGCGCCTTCCGCGGCGGCGGAATTGGCTCGGTTCGATACTACCACTCGGGTGGCGATACCTTTGTGGAGGTCGATACTGGAGACGGGGTGACGGATATGATCATCAAGGTCCTTGGGCTGATCGCTTTGACGCCGCAGGATTTCCTGCTCTAGAGCATTTTCGGTTCACATGCGGTCACCGAATATGCTCTACGCCTTTGTTTGCAGAGCAGATTCACGCCTTCGGGCGATGCCGCCCTACGGCGATCTGCTCTAGCAGGCCGCTGAATAGGGGCGGTCTGCTCTTCCACTGCGGCCCTAATCTGCGGTGGCTCACAAAGGCGCAGGTTTGGCGGGCCGTGCCATCCGTGACTTCCATTAAGTCTTCCGTTGCGCTGGCGACAGACTGCCTCGGCAAGCACGGCCGCCGAAGGCCTGGAGCGTAGGGCGCGGCGAAATGCCGCGCCCGGAACAACGCCTGATCGGGCGATCCCAGCCGAATCGCGGGATCCGGGACGAACTATGCAAAGGCCGCGATGAGTACAGCGTGGTCACCAAGGCAATGCTGCGGCCGCCTCGTCATCGACCGGCCAGCGCTTCTCGGAGAACGCGACGCGCGGGGCCAGCGGAAAGGCATCGAACAATGCCTCACCGGTGAAGCTCAGCGGTTCCCAGAACCGGTCGACAGCCGCGATCACCTCTTCCCAGGGCGTCGGTGCGGAACTTGGGTTGCCATACGCGAACATGCTGCTCCGGCCGACCCCGCGGTAGAAGTCGGCGAAGCGATGATTAAGAGGCTCGTCGTAGTTTCCTTCCAGGTCGAAGCGCTTCAGCCCGGTGGGCGCATTCGGGAAGTACAGGCAGGGGATCTGATAAGCGTCCGCCAGAAGCAGGCCGTGGAAACTGTTCGAGACGATGCGGCGACACGCCAGGATTTCCTGCAACTTGCCGACGAGTCCCGACCAGCTCGGCTCATGATAGGTCGAGATGACATGCACACCGTAGTCCTGGGCGCCGGCGAAGCGGGGCTGCCCGGTGACGGACCCTGTCTCCGGCCCCGGTGTATCGAGTTCCGAGATGTGCAGCACAACGCCCAATTCGTATTTCTTCTCGACCCTTGGTTTAAGGATCCGTGGCAGGAACCAAGCCGGGTCCCCATAGATGGCGGGCGCCTCGATCCCAGCTGCCAGCAGAGCGCGGCGGGTGAAGGGGCCTCGCACGGCATGTACGACATAGTCCACGCCCGGCGCTGCGGTGAATCCCCTGCTGCGGTCCCCGGTGGCGTTGCGCTTCGGGTCGAAACCAGTCCCCCAGAAATGCACCGTGCCAGCGCTTTGCCCTTGCCCGATCGTTCCCACGGCGGCCAGACGCCGGTTCGGTGAATTGAATGCGTAATGGGCAACCGGCAGGCCGGACATGACAGAGACAATGAGCGGGCTGAGCGCATCGCCCAGATTGGCGAAGGGGACCGCCTTCGTGCTGCGGACCCAGGACAGCGGAACCTTCCCCGAAAGCGTCTCCACCTGCTGCGCAAGTCGCGCATCCGGTGCGAGTCCGCGCCCCGCCCGGGCCTTGAGTTCGGCCAATTCGACTTTGCAGGCACCCAGCTCCAAGGCCTGCCGCTCCAGCAGTCCCGCCTGTTCGGCGGCCAAGCGCCTCGACGCGGCAAGCCTGCCCTCCAGGAATGCGACACTGTCCCGAAGGGACATGATCTCATCCTGCAAACCCGGCCAGACGATCTCCTTGAGCGCCGATCTCGACAAGGGAGCCATCCTCATTGTCCACGCCAGGGCAGCGGATGGCGCGAATGCCATCGACGCACTGAGCGTGAGCCGGGCTTTTCCGCGGCCACAGATGTTTAAGCTCCACAACGTTAAATTAGGTCAAAGGGCGTTCCGAATTGGCGCGGCACCCGGCCCGCGGGTCAAGATCGGCAATACAGTCCGGCGTTGTCGGGTAACGTGTCGCCTGAGGGTCGGAGGTAGGAACTGGCTCACGACGCTCCGCAAAGCGGTCCGGCCGGATGGCAGTTGCCATCACATGCCGCTCGATAAGGAAGTGCGCAGCAGGGCTGCATGAGACCCGCCTAGCGGAAGCTTCAACCTTCGACTTAGGCAAAAGCACGATCGGACACCGGAGAGCCTCGCGGTCGTGCGCCATCGACCTCCGCGGCTTCTGCGATCGCGCGACGGTCATCGTGTCGGCTACCGCCTTAGGCGATGGCACGCGAAGGCAGCCACAGCTTCATCCGGGTACCAATCCGTTCGTCGGCCGGTCACCCCGAAGCATGTCCACCGGGCAAATCTGGAGTCAGGGCCAAGGCAAGCCACCAGCCCAGTTGCAACGCCGCAACTAGGACGTGGTCCGAACCCCAGGGGGCAGGACAACTCACCCGGTCGACATGCCCTGATGCGCACCAGGGCAAGGCCCTGGTGCGCCCTGCATGGGCTATTTGTCCATCGCGTCGCGGACGGCGTCCTTGGCGCCGCCAACGCTGCTCTGCACCTTGCCCTCGGCCTTGTCGGCCTTGCCCTCGGCCTGCAGCTTGGTGTCGCCGGTCACCTTGCCGGCCGCGTCCTTCACGGCGCCCTTGGCCTGCTTGGCAGCGCCGGCGATGCGATCCTTGTCCATGGCTTGTCCCTTCCGTTGCCGCCGCGCGATGCGGCGGCTTCGGCAAGGGAAACGCGGCGCGCCGGCGGAAGGTTGCCCTCCCGGCCCCGCCGGCCGGGGTTCAGCGGAACGGGATGGCGTACATCAGCCCACCCCTGGCCCACAACCCATTGATTCCACGCGAGAGCTTGAGCGAGCTGCCCTGACCGACATTGCGCTCGAATACCTCGCCGTAATTCCCCACGGCGCGGATGGCATTCGCCGCCCAGCCATTGTCAAGGCCAAGGCGGGAGCCGAACTCGCCGCTGGTGCCGAGCAGGCGCTGTGCGGTCGGGCTGCCGCTCTTCGCCTGCTCCGCCGTATTGGCCTGGGTCACGCCCAACTCCTCCGCCTCCACCAGAGCGTAGTGCACCCACATGATGATGTTCGACCACTGGTCGTCGCCATTGCGGGTGAAGGGGCCGAGCGGTTCCTTGCTGATCGTCTCCTCCAGCACTTGGTAGGCGGCCGGGTCGCGGGCCACGGTCAGGGCGCCGGCGAGCGCGCTGGCATCCTGCGTCATCGCATCGCAGCGGCCGCTGAAGAAGGCCTCGTACATGGTGTCCACCCGCTCGAACACCACCGGCTGGAAGTGCAGGTTGCGGGCGCGGAAGACGTCGCCGAGGGTGAGCTCATGCGTCGTGCCCTGGGCGACGCAGATGGTGGCGCCGTCCAGCTCCGCCAACTTGCTTACATTGGCGTCGCGGCGCACGGCGAAGCCCTGGCCGTCGTAGAAATTCACCGGCCCCTGGTTCAGCCCCAGCGAGACGTCGCGCAGGAAGGTCTGGGTGCTGTTGCGGAACAGCACGTCGATCTCGCCGGTCTGCAGCGCGGTGAAGCGGGCTTGGGCGGTGAGAGGGACAAAGCGGACCTTGCTGGCGTCGCCCAGCACGGCGGCGGCGACAGCGCGGCAGTAATCCACATCCAGGCCGCGGAACTCGCCGCGGCTGTCCGGCGCCGAGAAGCCGGCGAAACCCTGGGAGACGCCGCAATTCAGCGTGCCGCGCTGCTTCACCGCCTCCAGGGTCTGCGCTTCCGCAGTGCTCCCGAGGAGGAGCGCCGCCAGCAGCGCTATCCATCCAGTTCGTGCCATATGCCCTTTTCCATGCCGTATCATGGCGCCGTGATATCGCCGCCAGGGCCGGCTGAACACCATGCGGGGCGCGGAAAGGCGATGCGCCTCGCCCGGGCTCCGTGCCGCCGAGGGACCGGGCCGGCCGAACCTGCTGGCCCCGCATGCCGGGTCTCGCTGGTCCTGCGGCCTCTGGTAGGCGGGGCGGCGTCTCCCTTTGGCCTAGAGCGTTTTCGGTTTACAGGCGTGCACCGAAAACGCTCTAAGCTTTTATTTACACAGAAGATTCACGCCTTCGGGCGATGCCGCCCTACGGCGATCTGCTCTAGTGTCCTAAGAACGAAATCCGCAAGACTTCGAAATCAGGACCAGTGCCTGGCCACCGCGACCAGCACCGCGGCCGGCTCCTCCCCGATCCGCCGGAGCCGGTGCGGCAGGTGCCCGGCGAACTCGGCCGCATCCCCCGCCCGCAGCATCAGGCTGCGATCGGCGAAGGCCAGTTCCACATGGCCATGGAGGACATAGAGCAGCTCCTCCCCCTCATGTTCATGCGGCCCGTCCTCGGCGAATTCCGCGCCGAGATGGATGATGAAGGCGGCGAGCGGGGCGTCGCCGGCGGTCAGCGATTCCATGCCGTGCATGCCATGGCCCGGCGCGCTGCGCCGCCGCCGCGCGGCGCGGGTGATGCGCACCGCATCCTCCGGCAACGCCTCGCCCAGCAACTCCGCCACCGGCACGCCGAGCGCGGCGGAGAGCCGCAGCAGCGTGCCGACCGAAGGTGCCTTCCGGCCGCGCTCGAGGCGGGAGAGGAAGCCCTTGTCCAGCCCGACCGAAGTGGCCAGCGCGTCGAGCGTCATGCCCCGCGCCAGGCGCAGGCGGCGAAGCTGCGGGCCGAGCACGCCGGCGCCGGACGGCGGTGCCTCCTCCTCCGCCGCGCGGCGGCGTGGCGGTGCGCTCACAGGTCCAGGACCAAGCGCGGGCCGGCGCAGCCGGCGACGCAGGCCATCAGGTACTCGGCCCGTTCCTCCGGCTTCAGCACCCGGTCGCGGTGCAGCGGCGGGCCTTCCAGCCACCGCACCTTGCAGGCGCCGCAGATGCCGCCCTCGCAGGAGACCTCCACCGCCTCGCCCAGCGCCCGGATCGCCGGCAGCAGCGGCGCGCCGGCCGGCAACTCCGCGCTGGCGCCGCTCTTCGCCAGCACCAGGGTGAAGGGGCGGGCCTCCGGGTCGGGCGCCAGGGGGGGCGGGACGAAATGCTCGATATGCGCCCGGCCCGGCGGCCAGTCGCGCGTGGCGGCCTCGAAGGCCTCGATCAGCCCGTTGGGACCGCAGCAATAGGCGTGCAGCCCGGGGGCGGGCTCGCCCAGCAGATCGGCCAGGGCCGGGCGTGGTGTGCGGGAGGTGTCGTGCAGCGCCGTTCCCGCCGGCAGCTGCGCCGGCAGGGGCAGGGCGCCGCGATGCAGCAGGTGCAGCGTGTAGCTGCCCCCTGCCCGCTCCAGCGCCGCCGCCATGCCGAGGAAGGGGGTGACGCCGATGCCGCCGGCGATGAAGACGTGCCGCGTGGCCGCCGGCGCCAGCGGGAAGGTGCAGCGCGGCAGGGAGACGCCAATCTCCGCCCCCTCGGCCAACGCATCATGCAGCCAGAGCGAGCCGCCGCGCCCCGCCGCCTCCCGCTTCACCGCCACCACATAGCGGTCCTGCTGCGCCGGGTCGCCGCAGAGCGAATAGGCGCGGACCATCCCGTTCGGCAGGTGCAGGTCGATATGCGCGCCGGGCTTCTGCCGCGGCAGGGGCCAGCCCTCCGGGTCCATCAGCACGAGGCGGCGGATCCCCGGCCCGGCCGGCGCTGCCCCCCGCACCACCGTCCTGATCAGCTTGGCGGCGGCGGGCCGCTTCGGCCCTTCGGCGCTCCGGTTCCCAGGCTGCGTCATTCGGGCCGGATGGCGTCGCCCACCCGCACCACGCCGCCTTCCAGGATGCGGCAATTGAGGCCGGAGCGGTTGATCATCGGGTCGAAGACCGGCTTCTCCAAAATCTCCTCGATATGCCGGCAGGGAACGGAAAGCCGCGTCGCCTCCAGCAGGCAGGGGCCGAGGCGGAAGCGGCGGCCGACGAGGTGCGTCAGCGGCACGCCGCGCGTGGTAACGTTGCGGCGGTGCTCCTCCGGCAGCAGCTCGATGCCGTGGTCGCGGCGGATGCACTCCAGCGCCTCCTCCTCGAAGAGGGTGATCTGGCGGCCTTCTTCCGGCTTCGCGGAATAGAAGCCTTCCTCGATCCCCAGCATGTAGCGGTCGCCCTCGATCCCGCGCCCGGCGACCAGGGTGATGGCCTCCTGCGCCCGCATGGGCAGGAAGGCGCGGGCGGTGATGTGGAGATGGGCGACGACGCCGAGCCAGCTGGGGGTGACGGGCATGATTTGCTCCCGATTTGGGCAACATGTTGCCCGACGGACAGCCGGATGCCACGCCGTGGCCGGGGATGCAAGGGCTTGCCGCTGGCATCCGGCGTGCCGCGGGCTGGCGTCCGCCTGGCTGCGGGTTGGCACCCGCCTTGCCGCGGGTTGGCACCCGCCTTGCTGTGGATCAGCGGAGCGCGCCGGGCCGGGCCGGCCGCAGGAGACCCACGCCATGCACCGCCGCCTTTTCGCCGCCGCCGCCGCGGCTCCGCTCTCCGTCGCCGGAGGGCTTGCCGCCCCCGCTCTGGCGCAGAGCCTGCCGGAGATCCGCTGGCGGCTGACCAGCAGCTTCCCCCGCACCCTCGACATCACCTACTCGACCAGCGAGTACATGTGCCGCGCGGTCAGCGACATCACCGATGGCCGCTTCCGCATCCAGCCCTTCCCGTCCGGGGAACTGGTGCCGGGGCTGCAGGCCATGGATGCGGTGCAGTCCGGCAGCGTGGAGATGGCGCATACCGGCGGGCTGTTCTTCACCGGCAAGAACGCGGCGCTCGCCTTCTCCACCACCGTGCCCTTCATGCTGAACGTGCGGCAGCAGCATGCCTGGTTCTTCCATGGCGGCGGCAACGAGATGCTGAATGCCGTCTACAGGGATTTCAACATCCACGCCCTGCCCTGCGGCAATACCGGCAACCAGATGGGCGGCTGGTTCAGGAAGGAGATCAGGACCGCCGAGGATCTGCGCGGGCTGAAATTCCGCGTCGCCGGCCTCGCCGGCAATGTCATGCAGAAGGTCGGCGTGGTACCGCAGCAGATCGCGCCCGGTGACATCTACCCGGCGCTGGAGCGCGGCACCATCGACGGCGTCGAGTATATCGGCCCCTATGACGACGCCAAGCTCGGCTTCAACAAGGTGGCGCGGTACTACTACTATCCGGGCTGGGGCGAGGGCGGCGCCATCTTCCACGCCTATGTGAACCTGCAGAAATTCCAGGAGCTACCACCCGCCTACCGCGCCGCCATCGAGACCGCCTGCACCGCCGCGACCAATTGGATGCTGGCGCAATACGACTGGAAGAATGTGGAGGCCATGTACCGGCTGGTGGCCGAGGGCGTGCAGCTCCGCCAGTTTCCCAATGAGGTGATCGATACGCTCTACCGCGCGACCCAGGAGGTGTTCGCCGAGCAATCCGCCGCCAACCCGCAATTCAAGGCGATCCTCGAAAGCCAGACAGCCTTCCGGGACCGGCATTTCGCCTATCACCAGGTCTCCGACTACGCCTTCGACAGCATGATGCTGCGGCTGCGGCGGCAGCAGGGCAGGTAACTCGTTGTCGCGTTTTGTGGCTTGCGCCACGGGCGCGATCTCCGCTCCAATATCCCCGTCCAAGGATAAGCCCCGGCCGGCCAGGCCAGGGGCGGCAGGGATGGGGAGGCGGCAGTATGGTCCTTTCGGGCCGGCCCACCTGGGCGCACATATCGCGCCGGGCGGTTTGAATCGTGGCGCTGCTTGAGGTCGAGGATGTGGTGGTGCGCTTCGGCGGCGTCACCGCCGTGGCCGGCGTCTCCTTCACGGTCGAGGACCGGCAGATCTGCGGGCTGATCGGCCCGAACGGCGCCGGCAAGACCACCCTCTTCAACGTCATCAGCGGCATCTACCGCCCCAGCGAAGGCCGGGTGCGCTTCGCCGGGGAGGTGGCAACCGGCCAGCCCCGCCACCGCATGGCGCCGCTCGGCCTCGGCCGCACCTTCCAGAACCTGGCGCTGTTCCGCAGCATGAGCGTGCGGGAGAATGTGCTGGCCGGCGCCCATTCCGGGGGACGGAGCGGCTTCCTCGCCAATGCGCTGCGCCTGCCCGCGGCGCGTCGGGAGGAGCGGGAAGCGGCGACCCAGGCGGCGCTGCTGCTCGCCCTGCTGGAGCTGGATGCGGTGGCGGATGTGCCGGTGGCCGCCCTGCCCTTCGGCACCCAGAAGCGCGTGGAAATGGCCCGCGCCCTGATCTCCCGCCCCAAGCTGCTGCTGCTGGACGAGCCGGCCGGCGGACTGAACCATGGCGAGGTGGATGCGCTGGCGGCGCTGCTGCGGGATGTGCGCGCCCGCTTCCACTGCGCCATCCTGCTGGTCGAGCACCACATGAACCTCGTCATGCGTGTCTCCGACAAGGTGGTGGCGCTGGATTTCGGCCGGAAGATCGCCGATGGCACGCCGGAAGAGGTGCGCAGCGACCCGGAAGTGATCCGCGCCTATCTCGGCGATGGGGGCGAGCATGCCCGCGCTGCTTGAGGCGAAGGGCCTGACCGCCGGCTACGGCGCCGCGCCGGTGCTGCACGGGCTGGACTTCGAGGTGGAGGAGGGCGGCGTCACCGCCCTGCTCGGCGCCAATGGCGCGGGCAAGACCACCACCCTGCGTGCCGTCTGCGGCATGGTCCGCACCACGGGCGAGATCCGCCTCGGCGGCCAGAGCATCGCCGGGCGGGCGACGGAGGATATCGCACGACTCGGCCTCGCCCATGTGCCCGACGGCCGCGGCACCTTCATGGAGCTGACGGTCGAGGAGAATTTCCGCCTCGGCGCCTATGTCCGCCGCGACCGGGAGGTGCAGGCGGATTTCGAGCGCATGTGGGAGTGGTTCCCCCGGCTCAGGCAGCGCTGGCGGCAGCAGGCGGGCACGCTCTCGGGCGGCGAGCAGCAGATGCTCGCCATCGCCCGCGCCCTGCTGCTGCGCCCGCGCCTGCTGCTGCTGGACGAGCCGAGCTTCGGCCTGGCGCCGCTGATCGTGCAGGAGATCTTCGCCATCATGCGCCGCATCCGCGAGGAGAGCGGCGTCGGCATCCTGCTGGTGGAGCAGAACGCCAACCTTGCCCTGGAGCTCGCCGACCGCGCCTACCTGCTGGAGACCGGCCGCATCGTCGTCGCCGGCCCCGCCGCGGAGCTGCGTGAGGACGAGGCGATCCGCCGTTCCTATCTTGGGTACTGAGGCTGTCCGATGACCGGAGCATCGCAGATGCGGAAATCCCAATCAGCCGGCGCTGGCGGAGCATAGGCATGGATGGATTGGCGCACCAGATCGTCGCCGGCATCGCCACGGGCGGCATCTACGCCGCCGTCTCCCTCGCCCTGGTGATGATCTACCAGGCGACGCACCATGTGAACTTCGCGCAGGGGGAGATGGCGACCCTCTCCACCTTCATCGCCTGGAGCATGATCGAGGCGGGCATTCCCTACTGGGTCGCCTTCTTCGCCACCATCGCCATCTCCTTCGTCATCGGCGCAGCGGTGGAGCGCCTGCTCATGCGGCCGGTGCAGAATGCGCCGGTGCTGACCCATGTCGGCGTCTTCATCGGCCTGCTGCTCATCGTCGGCAACGCCACGGGCTGGATCTTCGGCTATACGACGAAGCTCTTCCCGACACCCTTCGAGAGCGACAAGCCGCTGCTCGGCGGGCTGGTCTCGGCGCATGAGCTGGGCAGCACGGCGGTGACGCTGGCCGTGCTCAGCCTCGTCTATCTCTTCTTCCGCCACACCCGGCTCGGCCTCGCCATGCGCGCGGCGGCTTACAACCCGCGCTCGGCGCGGCTGGTCGGCATCCGTGTCGGCTGGATGCTGGCGCTGGGCTGGGGGCTGGCGGCGGCGATCGGCGCGGTCGCCGGCATGATGGTGGCGCCGGTGGTGTTCCTCGACCCCACCATGATGCTCGGCATCCTGCTCTACGCCTTCGCCGGCGCGCTGCTCGGCGGCATCGACAACCCCTCGGGCGCCGTCATCGGCGGCTTCGCGGTGGGGGTGCTGGAGAATCTGGCCGGCGCCTATGTGGTCGGCACCGAGCTCAAGCTGACGGTGGCGCTGGCCATCATCATCGGCGTCCTCGTTGTGAAGCCCTCCGGCCTGTTCGGCCGGGTGGTGATGAGCCGGGTATGAGGAGAGCGGGATGAGCGCCACGGACCGCATCGCCCTGCCGCTCCGCCGGCCCGCCACCGCCCTCGCCGCCTGGCAGCGCAGCGCGTTGGTGCTGGCCGGGCTGGCCGCAGCGCTGGCGCCGCTCTGGCTGCTGGAGAGCTTCCACCTCTTCCAGCTCACCATGGCGGTCATCATGGCGCTGGCGGTGCTCGGGCTGAACATCGTCACCGGCTACAATGGCCAGATCAGCCTGGGCCATGGCGCCTTCTTCGCGGTCGGCGCCTATGCCACCGCCATATTGATGTCGCATCTGGACTGGTCCTTCTGGGCGACGCTGCCGGTCTCGGCCGTGGTCTGCGGCCTCATCGGCTATGGCGTCGGCTTCCCGGCGCTCAGGCTCGGCGGGCTCTATCTGGCGCTGACCACCTTCTCGCTTGCCGTCGCGGTGCCGCAGATCCTCAAGCACAAATCCATCGAGGGCTGGACCGGCGGCGTGCAGGGCCTGTTCCTGGTGAAGCCGGACCCGCCCGCCTTCCTGCCGCTGACGCCGGACCAGTGGATGTACTGCATGGCGCTGATCGTCTCGAGCGTGTGTTTCCTCCTCGCCTGGAACCTCATCCGTGGCCGCATCGGCCGCGCCCTGATGGCAACGCGGGACCATCCGATCGCCGCCGAGGCGATGGGCATGGACATCGCCGCGCTGAAAACCCAGGCCTTCGCCGTCAGCGCGATGATCACCGGCCTCGCCGGCTCCCTCTCCGCCGTCGCGGTGGAATATGTGGCGCCGGACAGCTTCAGCTTCGCGCTCTCCATCAACCTCTTCGTCGGCATGGTGGTAGGCGGCGTCGCCTCCATCCTCGGCTCGCTCTTCGGCGGGCTCTTCGTGCTCTTCGTGCCGAACATCGCGGAGGCGATCAGCAAGGCGGCGCCGGGCGTGATCTACGGCGTCATCCTCATTGCCTTCCTCTTCCTGCTGCCGGATGGCTTTGCCGGGCTGCTGCGCCGCCTGGCCGCCAGGCTGCGCCGTGCCTCGCCCTGACCCTGATAGGAGATTCCCCTGATGCGCCTGAACCGCCGTGCCCTGCTCCTCGGCACAGCCGGCAGCCTTGCCCTGCCGCAGCTTGCCCCGGCCCAGGAGGCGCCGGGGGTGACGGCGACGGAGATCCGCATCGGCAGCACCAATGCGCTGTCCGGCCCGGCCTCGGCCTATTCCGTCATCACCAAGGGCCTCGCCGCCATGTTCAGGCGGGTGAACGACCAGGGCGGCATCGCCGGGCGGCAGATCAACTTCATCGCCTATGACGATGGCTACCAGCCGCCCCGCACGCTGGAGCAGACCCGGCGGCTGGTGGAGCAGGACCGCGTCGCCTTCCTGTTCAACCAGCTCGGCACGCCGACCAACAGCGCGATCCACCGCTATGTGAACCAGCGGAAGATCCCGCATCTGTTCCTGGCCACCGGCGCCGACAAATGGGCCAATCCGCGGGAATACCCCTGGACCATCGGCTGGCAGCCCAGCTACCGGACCGAGGCACAGATCTACGCCAAGTACCTGCTGGAGCAGAAGCCGAACACGAAGCTCGGCCTGCTCTATCAGAACGACGATTTCGGCAAGGACTATGTGAACGGCGTCCGCGACGTGCTCGGCCCGCGCTTCGACGCCATGGTCAAGCTCGCCAGCCATGAGGCGACGGACCCGACCATCGACAGCCAGATCGTCTCCCTGCAGGCCGCCGGCTGCGACGCCCTGATCTGCGGCATCATCCCGCGCTTCGCGGCGCAGGCCATCCGCCGGGTCTTCGACATCGGCTGGAAGCCGATGATGTTCATGACCAATGTCTCGGTCTCGGTCGGCACCGTCATGCAGCCGGCGGGGCTGGAGAAGGGTGTCGGCCTGCTTACCTCGGACTACCGCAAGGACCAGTCCGACCCCGCCTGGGCGGATGACCCGGGCATGAAGGAGTGGCGCGACTTCATGCGCCGCTACGTGCCGGATGGCGAGCTGGGCGACAACAACTACACCTACGCCTACGGGGTGGGCAGCACCATGCTGCAGGTGCTGAAGCAGTGTGGCAACGACTTCAGCCGGGAGAATGTGATGCGCCAGGCGACGAATATCGCGCCGATGGACATCGCCACCCTGCTGCCCGGGGTGAAGGTGCAGAGCCAGCCGCGCAACTACAACGTCATTCGCCAGATGCAGCTGCAGCGCTGGAACGGCCGCGCCTGGGAACGCTTCGGCGGGGTCATCGAAGGGGCGAATGTCTGAGGCATCGCCCGCCACGGAGAACGACAACAGCCGGGAAGACGCTCAACGACAGAAGGGGAAGGAAGCCGATGCCGACTCGTCGCCTGCTGCTGGCCGCCGCTGCCGGAGGCCTTTTCACGCCGCGCCTGGTCCGGGCACAGGAGACGCCCGGCGTCACCGCGACCGAGCTCCGCATCGGCAACACCATGCCCTATAGCGGCCCGGCCAGCGCCTATGGCTCCATCGGCCGCTCCCACCAGGCCTTCTTCCGCATGGTGAACGACAATGGCGGCATCGCCGGGCGGAAGATCAACTTCATCACCTATGATGACGGCTACAGCCCGCCCAAGACGGTGGAGCAGGTGCGAAGGCTGGTGGAGCAGGACCGCGTGGCCTTCCTGTTCAACCCCCTCGGCACCGCCAGCAACAGCGCCATCCTGCGCTACGTGAACCAGCGGAAGGTGCCGCACCTCTTCCTCTCCACCGGCGCCGACAAATGGGGGAATTACCAGGACACGCCCTGGACCATCGGCTGGCAGCCCAGCTACCGCACGGAAGCGCAGATCTACGCCAAGCACATGCTGGAGCAGAAGCCGAACGCCAAGCTCGCCCTGCTCTACCAGAACGACGATTTCGGCAAGGACTACGTCACCGGCATCCGCGACGTGCTGGGCGCCCGCTACGACGCCATGGTCCGCGCCGTGAGTCATGAGGCGACGGACCCGACGGTGGACAGCCAGATCGTCACGCTCGCCGGCAGCGGCGCCGAGGTGATGCTGACGGCCACCACGCCGAAATTCGCCGCCCAGGCCATCCGCAAGGTGTTCGAGGTGGGCTGGCGGCCGCTGCACTACCTGACGAATGTCTCCATCAGCGTCGGCACGGTGATGGAGCCGGCGGGGGCGGAGCGCGGCGTCGGCATCATCACCTCCGCCTATCTGAAGGACCCCACCGACCCGGCCTGGGAACAGGATGCGGGGATGAACGAGTGGCGCAGCTTCATGTCGAAATACATCCCGGACGGCGACATGAAGGATGGCAGCTTTCCCTTCGCCTACGGCATTGCCCAGACGCTGATGCAGGTGCTGCGGCAGTGCGAGGGCAATTTCGCCCGGGACAACGTCATGCGCCAGGCGGCGAACCTGCAGGGCTTCGTGCCGGCCACGCTCATCCCCGGCATCACCGTCAACACCTCCCCGACCAATTTCCACCCGATCCGGCAGATGCAGTTGCAGCGCTGGACGGGCACCACCTGGGAACGCTTCGGCGGCATCATCGAGGGCGCCCACCTGGCCGGGTGAGGCAGCGCCGGCCGGCCCCGGACGGAGCCGGCCGGCCTTTGCCATCAGGGCTTCGGCAGGGTGCAACCGCCTTCGCTCATGGGGCGGAACGCCTCCTCGGCGGGCGTGGTCGCCACCAGCTTCAGCCCGTCCCACTGCCCCTTGCTCTCCGAGGGCTTCTTCGCCTCGAACAGATAGGCCGGGTGCAGCTTGCGCCCGTCCTCGCGGATGCGGCCCGGGCCGAAGCAATCATCGTCGGTCGGCATCGCCTTCATGCGCGCCACCACGGCGCGGCCATCCGCCTTCGCCGCCGCCGGCCCCATATCCGCGACCGCCTTGAGGTAGTGCAGCACCGATGCGTAGCAGCCCGCCTGCACCATGTTGGGCCACTGGTTCGGCGTCTTCGGCCGGATCCGATCCATGAAGGCGCGGGTGCGGTCGTTCAGGTCCCGGTAGAAGGTCTCGGTCAGCAGCAGGCCCTGCGCCACATCCTGCCCCAGCGCCTGCACATTGCTATTGTACATCAGCATGGCGGCGATGCGCATGTTCCGCGTCAGGCCGAATTCCCGCGCCTGCTTGCTGCAGTTGATCGTGTCGCCGCCCGCGTTGCAGAGCGCCAGCACCTTGGCGCGCGAGGCCTGCGCCTGCAGCAGCAGCGCGGAGAAGTCGGTGGTCTCCGGGAAGGGGTAGGTGGCGGAACCGACCACGCGCCCGCCGGCGGCGGTGACGAAGCGGGTCGTGCCGCGCTGGAGCTGCTGGCCGAAGCCGTAGTTGGCGGTGATGAAGAACCAGCTGTCGCCGCCGGCCTTCACCAGGGCACTGCCGGTGGATTTCGCCAGCATGTA